>DROE01000334.1 GCA_011322005.1 Devosia sp. | reverse complement strand
GAATGGAACCTTTTAGGTGACAAGACATGGAACGGTATTGAAAATTACCAGAAGCTGTTCGCCGATCCGGTATTCTGGAAAGTGTTTTCCAACACCTTTCTCTATCTGATTATCGGCACACCGCTCAGTCTGCTGTTTTCGTTCATAGTCGCCTATAATCTGGACAAGGTGCGGTTTATGCACGGCACCATCCGGGCGCTCTATTTTCTGCCTTTCATGACCTCGACCGTAGCCATGGCCTGGCTCTGGCGCTGGTTTTATCAGCCCGTCCCCATTGGCCTGTTCAACAACATGCTGGCAGCCTTGGCCATTCCCCAGTTTCCGTTCCTCAAATCCACATTCTGGGCTCTGCCTTCTGTCCTTGCCCCCGCTCTGTGGGCCGGACTGGGTTTTCAAATCATCATTTTCATGGCGGGCCTGCGCGCCATCCCCAACACCTATTATGAAGCCGCCCGTATCGACGGGGTTGGCCCCTGGACCATACTTTGGGAAATCACCCTGCCTTTGCTCAAACCGACAATCGTATTTCTGGTGGTTTTCTCCTCCATCGGTTTTTTACGCATTTTCGACCAGGTCTTTAACATGACCACCAACGACCCCGGCGGCCCGCTCAATGCCACCAAACCCCTTGTCCTGATGATTTATGATACGGCCTTCAATGCCTTTGACATGGGCTACGCCGCCGCTCAAACGGTGGTCCTGTTCACCATTCTTCTGGTGGTCAGCCTCTTGCAGCTGCGCATCATGAGGAGCCGTTGATATGAGCATGACGGAAATCAAGCCCTCCGCGGCGACGCTGGATAAACAACTTATCGCAAGCTACTCGCATATCAATCCGGGCAAAATCATCCGCTGGACCCTGTTGTTCATGGGCGGCGTGGTCATGGTAATGCCCATCGTCTATATGCTTTCCACCTCGCTCAAATGGCCCCACGAGATTTATAACCTTTCCATCATTCCCGATGAGCCAACTCTGGAGAACTATATTTTTGTGCTTGAGGACGGGCGCTTCTATAAATGGTTCATCAACTCGCTCATCATTGCCACCGCAACCACTGTTTCCGCTGTTCTGTTTGATTCAATGGTGGGCTATGCCCTGTGCAAATTCAGCTTCCGGGGCCGCATGTTCGTGTTCATCGCCATTTTGTCCACCCTGATGATACCCACCGAGATGCTGGTCATCCCCTGGTACATCATGGCCCGGGATTTTGGCTGGCTGAACTCATACTGGGGCATCATGTTCCCCGGCATGATGACAGCGTTTGGCACATTTCTGATGAAACAGTTTTTTGAAACCGTGCCTGATGATTTTCTCGAAGCCGCCCGCATCGACGGCCTCAACGAGCTTCAAATCTGGTGGAGCGTTGCCATGCCGCTGGTCACTCCGGCGCTCTCGGCCCTTGCCATTTTCATTTTCCTTGGCAACTGGACCGCCTTCATCTGGCCCCTCATCGTCACCAACTCGCCCGACTTTTATACGCTCCCCGTAGGACTGACGACCTTCAGCGTCGAGCAAAGCGTGCAATGGGAGTTGATCATGACCGGTGCCGCGCTGGCCACCATCCCCACCCTCATCGTCTTTCTGGTGTTCCAGCGCTACATCATCCGCGGCGTTGTCATGGCGGGGCTCAAGGGATGACCGCAAAAGACTCTGACGGAGGTGTCTTTCCCAACCCCGCTTATAAAGAGACCGTTCTTGCCCCGCTTTTTGAGGGGGCAAAGGCCCATTTTGTTGGCCCCGTGCGCGCCATAAATCAGGCCCATCTGGTGATGCTGGGAGAAACCGGCATTCTGGAGGCTTCCCAGACAAGCAAGATCGCCCAGGCACTGGAAAAAATCGACAGCGATCTTGATGTAAGCGCTCTCACTTATACCGGAGAGTTTGAGGACTATTTTTTTCTTGTCGAGGCACAACTCAAAAAACTTGTTGGCCCCGACCTCGCCGGAGCCTTGCACACCGCCCGTTCGCGCAACGACATGGACCATACGGTTTTCAAAATGGTGCTGACAAAGCGCCTTGACGATTTGCTGGAAGACGTCCACGCGCTGGCGGGCGTTGTGATAGAAACCGCCGCCCGCGAAAAATCGACCCTGATTGTCGCCTACACCCACGGCCAGCCGGCCCAGCCGAGCACTTTTGGTCACTATCTGGGCGCAATGGCGGAAGTTCTGCTGCGTGACATCGACCGCCTGCATCAGGCCCGGAAAGCTCTGACCCTCTGTCCCATGGGTGCCGCCGCCATCACCACCACCGGCTTTCCCATTGACCGGACCCGCATGGCTCGGCTTCTGGGGTTCAGGGCGCCGACGCAAAACTCCTATGCTTCCATTGCCGCGGTTGACTATATCACCGCCCTCTATTCAGCGCTAAAACTGCTGTTTCTGCACATGGGGCGCATTATTCAGGACTTCCAGTTCTGGAGCGCCTTTGAGGTCGGCCAGCTTTATGTGCCCGATGAATTTGTGCAAATCAGTTCCATCATGCCCCAGAAGCGTAATCCCGTGCCCATCGAACATTTGCGCCTGCTTTGTTCTCTCACCACGGGGCGCTGCGACACCATGGTCAACACCATGCACAACACGCCCTTCACCGACATGAATGACGCCGAAGGCGAGGTTCAGCAGGCCGGCTATGGGGCCTTTGAAACCGGCACACGGGTGCTGAGATTACTCACTGCACTCGTTCCCGCCCTCTCAATCCGTAAGGAGCGGGTGCGCACCAATATCGACAAGAGCTGCATCACGATCACGGAACTGGCCGACACGCTGGTGCGAAAAGATGCGCTTTCCTTTCGTGCGGCCCACGAAATTGCCGCCGCCACATCCAAAGCGGTTATCGCTGAGCAAAAACCGCTGCACGAAGGGTATGAAGCTTTTACCAAAGCCTTCGAAGCAGTTGCAAAGCATACCTCAAGCCTGAGTGAAAAGGCATTTCAGACCACCGTGTCACCCGAGCACTTTATTGCGGTGCGTACCTGTTTTGGCGGTCCGGCACCCGAGCCCATTAAAAAGGCGCTCGCCGGATATGGTAGTGAACTGAACAGTTTCATCCGAGCATCGAGTGAAAACAAGAATTTCCGGGCAGATTCGGAGCGCCTGCTGAGCGCCGCTTTTACCCGTTTGACGAATACATGAAAGAGGAAGCCTGACATGGCAACTGTTGCTCTGAAAGACCTGGTGAAAACCTTCGATAAAACCGAAGTGCTGCACGGCATCAATCTGGAGGTTGAAGACGGGGAATTTGTGGTTTTTGTCGGCCCCTCGGGCTGCGGCAAATCCACCACCCTGCGCATGCTGGCGGGGCTTGAGGAGGTCACCTCCGGCGAAATCCATATCGGGGACATGATGGTCAACCATCTCGAACCCAAGGAGCGCAACATCGCCATGGTTTTCCAGAATTATGCCATCTACCCCCACATGTCGGTGCGCAAGAATATCGGTTTTGGCCTCAGAACTGCAAAAATGCCCAAGGCTGACAAGGAAAAACGCATTGACGAAGTCGCCGCCATTCTGAGCATGAGCGAACTTCTGGACCGGCGTCCCTCCCAGCTTTCCGGTGGCCAGCGCCAGCGGGTCGCCATTGGCCGGGCCATGGTGCGCGACCCCCAGGTTTTTCTGTTTGACGAACCGCTTTCAAATCTGGACGCGCAATTGCGCACCCAGATGCGCCTTGAAATTAAAAAACTGCACCAGCGCGTCGGCACCACCATAATTTTTGTCACCCACGATCAGGTCGAGGCCATGACCCTGGCCGACCGTATCGTGATTATGAAGGACGGCTATATCCAGCAGGTCGGCACCCCCACGGACGTCTATCAGACCCCCGCCAATCTGTTTGTCGCCCAGTTCATCGGCGCCCCGTCCATGAATATGCTGGAAGGCAAACTCACCGACAGGGGTATCGCCCTTGACGCTGGCTTCACCATTCCGGCAAAGCCAAAAAATACTTCACAGGACATCACCATCGGTATCCGGCCAAGTGAGTTGACACCTGCCAAAGAGGGCGAGCCCGCTCTGATGGAGGGCTCGGTTTCAGTGGTGGAGCCGCTGGGTTCGGAAACCCTCATCTATGTGGATATCGGAGCAACCGAGATTGTGGCAACAGTGCCGGGACGCATCCTGCCCGAACTGGGCGCGAAGGTCCGCCTCATTGCCCCTGAAGAGGAAATCCACTTCTTTGACACAAAAACCGGCGATGCGCTGAAATAGACTTTTCTTTGCCCGATTCTGCGCGTTAACTTTTGTTCTGGCTCCGGACCCCGAAACGGGTCTGGGCTTAACAAAGCGGCACAAAGCGATGGGACGTGCACACCAGTTTCCTTTTTTGATTTTTTGAATGCATCTGTTCCTTCGTACCTGCCTGACAAAATATGCAAGCAGTAAGGAAGGTCTCTCATGTTCAAGGAAAGTCAAATTTCAAGACGCGCATTTCTCGCCGGAACGGCAGGCGCCAGCGCGCTCATCGTCATGCACCCGTTTGCCACTCTGGCCGCCGCCGGTCAGGCCCATCTGCGCATCATGGAAACCACCGATGTCCATGTAGCCATTTTCCCTTACGACTATT
>DROE01000333.1 GCA_011322005.1 Devosia sp. | reverse complement strand
AGGTGGTCCGGATCGCGGGACTGCAATTGGCCGATGGTGACAAATCCGTCCCTGCGCAGCTTCTCGGCAAATACTTTGCCCACGCCATATATTATCGAGATGGGCATGGGCGCGAGCAGCGTCATGGTTTCCTTTTGGCCGATGAGCGTCATGCCGCGCGGCTTTTCCAGGTCCGAGGCGAGTTTTGCCAGAAACTTGTTGTGAGACAGTCCGATCGAAACCGAGACACCGATTTCGTTCTCAACGGTTTTGGCAAAGCGGGCCAGAACCTTGGCTGGATTGGCTTTGTGCAAAGCCTGTGTTCCTGCAAGGTCGACAAACGCTTCATCTATGGAAAGCGGTTCCACCGCCGGGGAAAGCGCATTCATCAACTTGCGGATTTGCTTGCTTACCCGCGCATATTTTTCCATCTGTGGTTTTATGATTATCGCGTCCGGGCATTTTTTGCGTGCGGTAAACATTGGCATGGCAGAGCGTACTCCCGACATGCGCGCGATGTAACAACAGGTGGCAACAACTCCGCGCCGCCCGCCTCCAATGATGAGAGGTTTGTCAATCAGGTCCGGGTTGTCGCGCTTTTCAACCGAGGCATAAAATGCATCGCAGTCGATGTGGGCCATGCTCAATTCGTCCAGTTCGGCATGGGCAAGCAGGCGCGAAGAGCCACAGCCGGGGCAGTGTTTTTGCGCCGAGATGCTGCAAAATGTCTCAAAACAATCCCGGCAAAGATGAGCAAGTGAATCCATCACGGCTCACATGGTGCGGTTGTTGGCATGCCAGCAGCCCATGAAACGCGCAACGGAAATGCCCCGGTTGGCGCACATGGCCAGAAGAACAGGTTCATTTGAGGCAAAGTAATCAAGCACTGCGCGCGCCAACTCTTCGCTGCCCAGGGCATCGCGAAACCCCTGCACGTCATAGCCAGTTGCCCCCAGAAAGAGGCTTAGTTCCCCGGGGTCTGAGGCCAGGTAGTCGATACCGGCGTCCGCCAGCACCAGAGTTTCGTTGCGCTCACACATGAGAGAAAGTTTCACTCGCATTGGACGACGCATCGAGTATCAGGGGTTCCCGACGAGTTTGTCCAGAGAAAACCACAACGGAGCGCTCATATGTACACTTTTTGTTCCGTACATATTATCAACATGATGCTTTGTTCTTTCGTAACATATTGATGTTAGCAAGACCGACACGCTGGGTTGCACGACCCGTGCGCTGGACTACCGGCCCCCGGGGGGAGGCACATGCCGAAAACTGTTATGATTGTGGAAGACAATGAGCTGAACATGAAGCTCTTCCACGACCTCTTGGAAAGCCAGGGGTATGAAACCATCCAGACCCAGAACGGACTGGCTGCGCTGGACCTGGCGCGCGCCCACATGCCCGATTTGATTCTCATGGATATTCAACTGCCTGAAGTTTCCGGACTGGAGGTCACCAGATGGCTCAAGGAAGAAGATGATCTGCGCCATATTCCGGTCGTTGCCGTCACCGCCTTTGCCATGAAGGGCGACGAGGAGCGTATCTTGGCGGGCGGCTGCGAGGGGTATATCTCCAAGCCAATTTCCATACCTCACTTTTTGGAAACCATTGCCAGCTATATTGGACCTGGAAAACAGACCGGTCCAGATTGAGCCTGGACCCTGGTATTTTAGTATTGCGTCAGGGGAACAGTATGACAGCCAGGGTGCTTGTCGTTGATGATATTCCGGTCAATGTGAAGCTGCTCGAAGCCCGGCTGACCGCCGAATATTTTGATGTGCTGGGTGCGAGTTCAGGGCCCGAGGCGCTAGAAATCTGCGCAACACAACCCGTGGACATCGTCTTGCTCGACGTGATGATGCCTGGCATGGACGGATTCGAAGTCTGCCGGAAGCTAAAGAGCAACCCGGTGACCAGCCATATTCCTGTCGTCATGGTAACGGCGTTGGACCAGCCCTCCGACCGGGTCAGGGGGCTGGAGGCGGGTGCTGATGATTTTTTGACCAAGCCCCCTGATGACATGCAGTTGCTGGCGCGGGTGAGGAGCCTGGTTCGGCTGAAGGTATTGATGGATGAACTGCGTGAAAGAACTAAAACGGGTCAGCAGATAGCTGACGAAGAAGCCCGGCTGGCCCTGGCGGGCATTGAGGATGAGAACGGACTGGTTCTGCTGGTTGATGATGATGCAACCAGTGCCGCCAGAATCCAGAACTATCTGGAGCCTGATCACAGGGTGGATGTTCTGCGGGACCCCAGTTCGGTGGCAATGAACGTCGTCGATAAGGGTTATGAAGTTGCGTTGATTT
>DROE01000332.1 GCA_011322005.1 Devosia sp. | reverse complement strand
GAATATCTTCAAGGGCGGGGGAGAATTCAAACTTCCCGCTCTCAATCTCCTTGAGCAAATCGGTGAGGCCAGAGACGATGTTGTCCCGGTCCCCGGCGCTGATAATTCCGGTCTTGGCCAGCATGTTGGTGTGAGCAATGGAGGCGGTGATATCCTGGCGAAAAAAGCGCTGGTCAAAGCCGATCGAGGCGTTGATTTCTTCCATGATTGCATCGGGCCCGGCGGAAAAACGTCCGCCCCACATATGGTTGCTCATTGCTTGGTGTTTACCTTTTTGCGATTACTCGATTGTGATGGTTTGGCAGACAATGTTGGTTTTATGTGACTATTTGTTTGTGCGATAGCTTGGTTGCGCTATTTGTGAGCCAAATCCGGTCAGACCCTGTCGGGCTGCAAAATCTCAGGAGACCCCCATGTCCCAGACCCCAAAAGAAACCCGACCAAATCCGGCCATGCGCCGCTTTCTTGGCCCCGGCCTTGGTCTGGCGGCGCTAGGTATAGCGGCGGTTATCTGGGTTAGCAATGGCGGTGGCACAACGGCTCAGGAGTGCTCTGTGAACTCCGAAGTACTCGCTGCCATTGACCAGGCTGCCACCGGGCAGTTGGCAGCCATTCAGGCAACGGGAACCGGGCGGGGATATTCAGACCTTGAATATCTCAATGAAGCGGGCGAGCCCACAACTCTCGCCGATTTTTCCGGCAAGGCGCTGCTGGTCAATTTCTGGGCCACATGGTGTGCGCCGTGCCGGGAGGAAATGCCCTATCTGGATACGCTTTCGGCCCGTTACGGGGGCGATGATTTTGCCGTGGTCACTATCAATCTTGATATTGGCGAGGACGGTATCGACAAGGCGCGGGCCTTTCTTGAAGAGGGAGGTATGGAAAACCTTCCCCTGATGGCCGACCCGACCTTTGCCGCCTTTGAACGCCTCAAAGCCAATGGAGTGGCGCTGGGCCTGCCGGCAACCCTGCTTCTGGACGGCAGGGCTTGCGAGGTCGCGGTGCTTCAGGGACCGGCGGAATGGGCTTCGGACGCCGCATTTTCGATGATAGAAAAGCTGATTTCACTGCACAAAGCGTAAAAAACAGGCGCCAGACTTCAGGCGTATTTATCGACCTGTGCGCCCTGTCCGGCGGGAACGGGAGCGCTTTGGGCCAGATTGGCCACCATGTCGATGAGCATCTGGTCCATCTCGTTCTGCTTTTTGAGAATGGCGAACTGGGCGGTGGTCTGGATCTGCACCTGTTTCAGGGCAACTGCCTGAGCTGCAATACTGGCATCCATTTGTTTTTACCCTTGTTAAACGGTGGTCAGTATAGTGGCACAGGGTAAACAAAATGCTTTTTTGACTGGATTGCTTCGTCGTTCCTCTCCTCGCCATGACGTTGTACATAACTCCTGTCATTGCGCGCGCCCGACAGGGTGCGCGGCAATCCAGACTTTTTCTGATGCTTAGCGTCCCCCGAACAGGGGAACTTCACGGCGTTTAAGCAGCACGGCAAGGACGGCTCCGGCAAGGGCACCGCCCAGATGGGCCCACCAGGCCACAGGTTCATTGCCGGCAAAAAACGCATAGAACAATTGCGTGCCAATCCAGAATCCCAGAAACCAGAAAGCCGGCACCGGCAGGGGGATGGGAATGACGATGCGGGCCAGCACGAACACCCGCGCGTGGGGGTAGAGCACCACATAGGCCCCCAGCACCCCGGCAACGGCGCCTGATGCGCCAATCAGGGGGCCGTTGGAATCTATGTTCATCAGCAGGTGAGCCCCGGCGGCGAGAACGGCGCAGGCAACATAAAACAGGAAATAGCGCACATGGCCCAGCGCGTCCTCGATATTGTCGCCAAAAATAAACAGGAACAGCATGTTGGAGAGCAGGTGCAGCCAGTCCGCATGCAAAAAAGCGTAAGAAACCAGAGGCAACTGGTCGGGAACCCAGGCCAGAGGCTGGGGGATGATGTCGCGCACCACCAGAGGAATCATGCCGAAATAGATGGTCAGTTCGTAGTTTGCCTGCTCGGGCAACATCCATTGGATGACAAACACCAGCGTGGTGACTCCAATCAACGTGTAATTCACAAAAGCAACACGAATGTGTTCGATGGGGTTGCGGTCGTGCAGGGGCAGGAACATCAGAGTTTTTCCTGCCGCTTTCCGGTGTGGCGGCCGGGCACCCATTTGATGTCAGCGCGTCCATTACTGTTGGCCAGACGGGCCATGACAAACAGCAGGTCGGACAGGCGGTTGAGGTAGGCAAGCGTTTCGGGACTTGTCTGTGGTTCTTCAGCCATGAGCGTGACCACATCGCGTTCGGCCCGCCGGACGATGGTGCGGGCAATGTGCAGCGTTGAGGAAAGGCCGGTTCCTGCAGGCAGGATAAAACTGTCGAGCGGCTCCAGTGTGGCGTTTGAGCTGTCTATCTGGTTTTCGAGCCAGTCAATCTGGGCTTTCGTAATTCTGAGGCTTGGATAATCTTCGCCCTCATCGGACCCCGGGGTTGCCAGGTCGGCGCCCAAGTCGAATAGGTCGTTCTGTACCCTTGAAAGAACCGCATCAATTTTTGGCATTGCCTTTGCGTGGTTGCGGGCCTGCCCGATAAAGGCGTTGGCTTCGTCAACGGTGCCGAAGGCAACGACCCTTATGTCATTCTTGTTGCGGCGGGGGCCGCGGGCCAGCGCGGTGGTGCCATCATCGCCGGTGCGGGTGTAAATCTTGTTGAGCTTGACCATGAAGGCGATTTTTCCTTTTGCTCCCGTTTGTTTTCTTTAGCGGCCGGGTGCGAAAAAATATACCGAGAGCAGAAGCAGAATGATGGCGACAAACTGGATAATCACCCGGGCGCGCATGAGCTTTTGAGAAAGCTGTCCGCTTCCCCGGAACATGCTCCACAGGCCCGCACCCAGCACCAGCACCAGTGCCCCCATAACGATAAAAATTACGGTGTTCAATATGCCCTGCATGGCTTTCTGTTCTCTTTATTCTGTCGCTTTGCCGGTGCCGCTCGCAAAATAGTCGCCCAGCAATTCACCCAGCCGGTCATAGATGACACGAATGCGGCGGCTGGTGAATAGCTCGCGGTGGGTTGTCAGCCATATTTCAAGGGGAGGGATGACCAATTGGGGCAAAAGCGCCTGCATGCCTGGTGTCGAGGCCACCAGTTCG
>DROE01000331.1 GCA_011322005.1 Devosia sp. | reverse complement strand
CGCCTGCCACAACCGCAATTGAAGGGGAGTGGTGGCCTGCCGATTATGATGGCCCGCAACTGATTTCCTTGCGCCAGACCATCAAGTCTCAACTCGGAGTTGAGGTGGGTGATACAATCCAGTTCAAAATCTTTGGCGACATGGTTGATGCAAAAATCGCCAACTTCCGCGAATATGAATGGCAGAACGGCATCAATTTCATGGTGACGTTTTCTCCGGGCCGGATTGAGGGATTTCCCTTCAACTATCTGGGTGCTGTCAAGGCGGCGGAGGGGGTTGAAAAAACCGTTGAGCGCAAGCTGGTGCGATTGTTTCCAGACCTCAGCTTCATCCCCATCGGTGATGCACTAAATCAGGTTGCCAGCGTTCTGGCCCGGCTGGGCACGGCGGTGAATATTGTGGGTGGCCTGGCAGTTATCAATGGCCTTCTGGTTTTGGCGGGGACCATGGCGGCGGGACGCAAACAACGCGAGTCCGAGGCGATTGTCCAGAAGGTGCTGGGTGCGACACGGGCTGAGATATTGTGGGTTTTTGTAATCGAGTACGGGCTTCTGGGGGCCTTTGCGGCGCTGATTGCTTCGGGGGTTGGGATATTTTCGGCCTGGGCGATTACCGAGAGCATTATGGATATCAAGTTCGGGGTCGATCCGATGTTGATCCTGTTTGTTGTGGTCGGCGCTGTTGTGTTGACCATTGCGACCGGAGCGGCAACCACCTGGCAGGCGCTTTCCTCGCGTCCCGCGCAAGTGCTCAGAAATGCCTGAATAAACCGCTTGGGGAAAAGAAGGCCGGGAAAAATTCCCGGCCTTTGTTGCATTTGTGGCTATTGTGCCCGCCTGATCAAAGCCTGATACGATAAAGGCCAAAGCCACTTTCAGCCATGCCCGCAGGTTCGATGGGCACGGCGGTTACATCCCCCACATAGGCCTCGGCCTTGGGTCCGGTTTCAAACAGCACCGTGGTGTCCCCGATGGGAGCCAGCGACCAGTTATTGTCCGCTGCGGGGTTAACCGTGCCCTTTTGCACCAGATAGCGCACGATAATATCGCGGTTGGTGTCCGGGCCGACAAAGATGATGGTCGAGCCATCATTGCCCGGGAAAGTGCCGCCGCCACCGGCGCGGTAATTGTTGGTGGCGACCACGAACTTCTGGTTCGGGTCGATTGGCGCGCCGTTATAGGCCAGATCAACAATGCGGTTGGCGTTGGCGTCAAGCAACACTCCCTTGGGATCGTACTTGGAGGGCTGGGTAATGTCGATTTTATAGGTCACCCCGTCAATGACGTCGAAATTATACGAGGGGAAGTCATTGTTGATGAGGGGCTGGTCCTGTTCTCCGGGCGTAATCTGATTAAAGATACCGGCGGAGCGCTCCAGCCAGTCTTTCACCGTTGCCCCGTCAATGAGCACGGCGCGAACGGTGTTGGGATAAAGGTAAAGGTCGGCGACGTTCTTGATGGCCACGGGGCCAACCGGCACATCGGTGTAATATTCCGGTCCGCCCCGGCCCCCGGCCTTGAAGGGAGCGGCGGCGGAAAGAATGGGCAGGCCCTCCCACTCGGTACCCTTCATCATCTGCTCAATATACCAGGTCTGGGCGTTGGAAACTATTTGTACCGAGGGGTCGTCGGCGACGAGCGCGAAATAGGAATAGAGCGGAGCGGCAGTTTCTCCGACCGCACGACGCACATAATCAAGGGTTTCCTCGTGGGTTTTTTCAACCGAGGCCAGAACGCCTGGAACCGATTCAACCAGCGGTATTTTCTGGCGCTCGACGCGCTCAAATATGGGCCGGGCTTCGGATGTATGCGAGGCGATGACCCATTTGCCGTCGCCATCGCGCTCCAGCAACAGGTCAATCAGGCCCATATGGGAGCCCCAGAACCCTGCCATTACCGATGGTTTTCCCATCAATGCGCCATTTTCGTTGTCGATACCTGCAATATCCGCATAGTCGCCGGGGAATACGCGGTGGTGATGTCCGGTAAAGACCACGTCTATGCCTTCGACACCTGCCAGGTAGAGCGAGGCGTTTTCCATGCCTTCGGAATAGCCATCCCCCGAGATGCCGGAGTGGGAGAGAGCTACGATCAGGTCGCAGCCCTGCTCTTTCATTTGTGGCACATAGGCCTCGGCGGTTTTGACAATATCGCGGGTCATTACCGAGCCGGTCAGATTGGCGCTGTCCCAGGTCATGATCTGGGGCGGCACGAAGCCGATAAAGCCTATTTTGATGGTGTGGCTCTGCCCGGCTCCGTCGGTGATTTGTTTTTCAACGATCCTGTGGGGTTCAATCAGTGTTTCATCGGCCAGCGGGTCAGAGCCAAGGGTCGCGCCCTTGGCGACGTTGGCGCAAACAAAGGGGAATGTCGCTCCGGCAAGGGATTTTTCCAGAAATTCCAGGCCGTAGTTGAATTCGTGGTTGCCAAGGGTTGCCACCTCATAGCCAAGGGTGTTCATGGCGGCAATCATGGGGTGCAGTTCTCCGCCCTTGAAGCCGCGCTCATAGGCGACATAATCGCCCATGGGGTTGCCCTGAATAAGATCGCCATTGTCGACCAGCATGGAGTTTGATGCCTCAGCGCGCACGTCGCCAATAAGGGCGGCGGTGCGGGCCAGGCCCATGGTGTCGTTGGGCTTGTCGGCATAATAGTCGTAAGGGAAAATGGCTACATGGACATCGGTGGTT
>DROE01000330.1 GCA_011322005.1 Devosia sp. | reverse complement strand
TCATTTTGCCCGTTGTCATCATGTGGCGGAACTCGATCTTTCCGGGGTTCAGGAATAGTCCCGTTGCACCGTCCACGGGCCGATGCAGGTTTCGACCACCCGCAATTCTCCCTCAACCCGGTGCCAGCGCACAACAGAGCCCCCCGCTCCGGTGTCGGCGTCATTGAGGAACTCTCCAATGAACGCACCGGGATTTTGCCGGGCGACCAGCAAGATTTCATTCATTGAAAACCCGTACCAGCCCATGAGGTTGCGCACCATCTGGTCCATGGTGGCTGAGGACCCGGCCAGATAGGTGGACCCGGGGATGCGCACCGAGCCGTCGGCATGGCGCTCGACTTCAGCCTCGGCCAGGTGGTAGATGCCCGGCTCCATATCTTCACCGGCGGCGGAAACCGCATCAGTCACGATGATTGTGTGTGCCAGCGTTTTTGCGCGCAGATAGGTCTGAAGCGTTTCGGGATGAATGTGCACACCATCGGCAATAAACCCGGCGCTGAGTTCGTCGCGCCCGAGCTGGGTGAAAAGCGGGTTATCGTGTTTGTTCAAGGTGTGCGGCAGACCATTGCCCAGGTGGGTCGAAAGGGTTGCGCCTGCCGCGATGGCGGCGCTTATCTGTTCTCTTGAGGCGG
Organism: Devosia sp.; assembly: GCA_011322005.1. Classification (GTDB taxonomy): domain Bacteria; phylum Pseudomonadota; class Alphaproteobacteria; order Rhizobiales; family Devosiaceae; genus DROE01. Next base: position 11,092 of record DROE01000330.1, on the reverse strand, counting down.
CGGTATGTCCGATGGCGCAGGAAATATTGTTCTCAACCAGAAAAGGAATGAGTTCGAGCACGCCCTGCTGCTCGGGGGCAACGGTCATAATGCAAAGAGGTCTGGAGGCGGCTTCCATCAGCTTCTCAACAAGCCTTTTGGAGGCTGGGATCATGGCATCTGCGGGGTGGGCGCCTGAACTGCCTTCACTGGGAGAAAGGAAAGGCCCCTCGATATGGTAGCCCGCAACCATGAGCGGACCAAGCGTGCTTTTGGAAACAGCTTCGTCCAGTTCCCTTAGCTGCCTCACCAGGCGGCTCTCATGTGCGGTTATCAGCGTGGGCAGCATGCAGGTCACTCCGCTTGCCGCCAGATGGCCAAGAGCGTGGTCGATTTTTTTTTCGCTCAGACCGGGGCTGTTAAAGTCCACTCCGGCAAAACCGTTGACCTGAATATCTATCAGGCCGGGCGTCGTGAATTCACCCGCACGCTCTGCAACCCCGGCATCACCCCCCGCAGCCTGCCTGGTGCGCCGTGCACTGCGCGGGGTGATTTCCAACCCGGCTATCTGGAGTTGTTCGCCCATCAGCCCTGTTCGGAACTCAATTGGGCAGCCGCGCTGCGATCCAGAAAAATAAAAGCATTTTCATGGGTTTGAAGAATGGAAGCGGGGTGCAGGTTTGAAACTTCCCCCTCGATGGTCCACTTTGCAGCCTCGGCTTTACGATCATCAAGCACGGTGCAGATGATTGCGGTGCTTTTCATTATCTGTCTCACACTCATGGAGATTGCGTGGGTGGGTACATCATCAAAAGTTGCAAACCAGCCCTCGTTGGTCTGCTGCCAGCGGCACTTCTCATCCAGTTCCACGGCTATGAAAGGCATTTCGGTTTCAAAATCCGCCGGCGGATCGTTAAAGGCCAGATGACCGTTTTCCCCGATGCCGACAAAAGCGACATCAATCTGCACGCCGGAAATGGCATGGTTCACCCGCTCGATCTCAGCCCGCACATCTCCTTGATTGCCGTGAATGAAAACGATGTCCTTCACTCCCGGCACTTTTGCCAGAAACCGCTCGCGCAAATAGCGCACAAAGCTTGCCGGATGGGTCTCATCAATACCCACATATTCGTCCAGATGAAATACGCTCACCCGGGGCCAGTCGATGCCGGTGTCAGCGACAAGCTGTTCAAGCAGGGTAAACTGGCTGGCGCCGGTGGCCAGCACGATAAAGGCTTCTCCCCGTGCCGCGATTGCGGACTTTATCAGACTGGCTCCCTTCATGGCTGCATTTGATGCCGCCTCTTGTGCGCCGGGGTAAATATGGGTTTGCATGGGAAAATCCCCGCCTTGGGAAATCTGGGCGCCCCCGGGTTGCGTTTGCCGGAGGACTGGTTGCATTACGGGTATAATTTTGTATTTAATAACACTTACTGTCAATATATATATTGTGTACCAGAGGACGGTTTTTTGCTGAAGGCATTCTCACGAAGGCGACAAAGGAAGGCAGAATTGATGGCCGATAGCAGCGGTGCTGCTCAAATACCAATGTTGCGCGCTTATTCCGAACAGTTTCAGAGCGAGGGTCCACGCGCTGTTTCAGACCGGCGCGGGCGTTTGTTCATGGAAATCTGCAAACCAAAGAAGGTCACGCGCAAGCAGATCGCCCAGGAGTATGATTTGAGGCCGGGTACCGTTTCGGCCCTGGTGCTGCAACTGATTGAACGGGGTCTGGTGGACGAGGGGCGTCCTTCGACCTTACACAAGAAGGGCCGTCCCGAAATTCTGTTGCGTCCGGTTCTTTCGCGGCTTGGGGTTCTGGTCGTCCATGTGGTTTCTCAAACCGTCCATGCCACTCTTGTTGACCTGAGTGGCAGGGAACTTTGCTCCCGATCCGAAGAAGTGAGCACCGAACATGTTTCAAACACCGATCTGGAAGACCTGTTCATCAGAATGGCCACTCAGATTAGCGAGGAAGCGCCCAAGAAAACCGAAATTGTGGGCATCTCATTTTCCCTGCCCGGCATCGTTGATGAAAACAACAACAGATGGGTATTTGCCACATCGCGCTGGCAGAACATCCAGAACATGGATTTTTCGGAAATATCGCAGAAGCTGGGTCTCAATGTTGTCGTCAACAAAAACCTGAATTGCGAATTGCGGGCCCGCATTGCCAGGCGCGGAGAAAAGGACAGTTCCAATATCCTGTTTATTCACTGGGGGCACGGCATTGGTGCCTCCTATTCCATGAACGGAACCACTCTGGTCAGTGGCAATGGGGGTTTTGGGGAAATCGGACATACCCATGTGCCCCGCCAGGGCCGTGTGCGGTGTCGGTGCGGATTGGATAACTGCCTTGAAACCCAGGCCGCGCTATGGGCACTATTGCCGGACCTGCGCACCCTTTATCCGGAAATTCCGGTCGATGAATGGAGCTTTGAGGCTTTTCTAAAGGAAACCAGGGATTTCGACATTTCACAGCTGGAAGGCGCTATCAACTCGATGGCTGTGGCCATGCGCAACCTGACCCTGATACTTTCACCCCACCAGATTGTGCTCACGGGCCCCTTCGTGCAGCATGGGGGAATATTCGAGCGGCTTTGTGAAGCATTCAGGGAGGTTCTGCCATCCCGTTCCAACCTGTTTGCCCTGAGCAGCGCTTCGGTAGTGGCGGCCCGGGCCGGAACCGAGGATGAAATTATCGGCGCGGCCTATCCCCTGTTCGCCCAGGCGATAAGGGAGCTTTGCAGTTAGTCGCGGGTTCACTCCGGTTGAATGACCCGCACATTTTTCAGCACACTGGGATCGGAAAAATGCGTGGCCGGATCGGCGTTGGTCACAAGCACATCCACTTTATCAAGCGTTGTGACGATATGGGGCGCACGGCGGCGGAAAGTTTCGTCACGGGCCACCATGACCACGGTTCGCGTGTGCGCAAGAATGTCTTTGACCAGTTCGATTTCCATGGGATCAAATTCAAGAATTGCCCCCTGTTCGTCAATGGCACTGCCCCCGATAAAAGCAACATCAAACTTGAAACGGTGATGGCTGGCATCATTGGCAGTTGTTAAAACCGAGGGTTCTTTTTTGCGCACATAGCCGCCATAAAGGTAGATGGTGGCATCGGTTTCCATGGCACAGGAATGGGCGACCGAGAGGTTGGGAGTGGCAATCAGGATGCGCGGGCATTTCCTGGCGATTTCATGGAAGGAGTAAAACGTGGTACCCAGACCCACATAAACCGTGGCTCCGGGGGTCAAGAATTCCTCAAGACCGCGTATCAGCCTGCGCTTGAGGGAAACGAGCGTGCCGTGGCGTTCGGAGTAACCAAAGTGGCTGCCCCCGCCGGGGGAAGCAAAAGCGGCACCAAATCCCTTCTGCAACTGCCCCTCTTCATCCAGGGTGCGCAGGTCGCGCCGGATGGTCTGGTGGGTAACGTTGAACTGGCTGGCAAGATTGGCCACGGAAATTGCGCCCTGTTCGCGCACCGCCTCAAGAATGCGCTCACGGCGGCCCTTGCCCTTGGAGGGTTGCGCCTTCGAGCGCGCCAGCTTGGAATCATCGCCCGGCAGCCTTGATTTGCCTCTCCCGGCCACCTCGGGAATTTGGGCACCGGGACCCGGCTTGCAAGTCATCAAAGAACCACCCCGAGATAGGTTCTGTCGTCGGTCACAGCCTTGGCTGTTGTACCTTTGGTGCTCAAATAGGCGCCTATCTTGTGGGGGTCAACTTCCTCGACCTCGCGGAAGGCCTTCTCCCACGCCTCAATGCCAAATCCGTCGCCGGGTTTGAAATAGCCGTCCGAGAAAAGTTCAAGCTGTTTTACTTCCGCCAGATCGTAGGAGCGGTGCTCGATATAGCGCTCGGGAACCGGGAAGCCGTCCAGTCCCCCGTAGCCCAGATCACGGCCATCCACGTTCTGGAAATTTCCCTGCCCGTAAGCAATACCATTGCGAAGCAGTTCTACTATTTCGGCCTCGGCAATTCCGGGCAGGTGTGTTTTGACCGCAGCGAGAGCTCTGCGCTCGATTTCGCCCAGAACTTCCCTGTCGGAGGTTTCGCTGTCCGGCAACTGGTTGGCAGTGCCCGGCCAGGTAATGCCGGCGGCAAGCCTGTCTGAGCGCTGGGGGCTTTCCCCTTTTTGTGCAAAATACTGCCAGGCTTCCCGGCGCAAGATACCCATCACATCGTCGAGCGGTTTGAGAAGCTGCAGGGTGTCGGTTCCGTTGATGCGGATACCACTGTCACCCACCGCAACCACTTCAAGGCGCCCCTCGTGGACAAAGGCGGCCATCAGAGTGCATCCGGCACGCAGTTTCCAGTCGTTTTTTACCGTTGTGGCGACGCCTGCCCGCTTGTAGCCCCGGTACAGGCAATCGGTGAGATAGGAAATGAAGCTTTTTGGTCCCCGGTAACGCATATAGGTGGGCGCGTCCGGATCGCTCTGAGCAAGGAAGTAAACTTCTGTGGCGCGCTTCACCAGAAGAGATGCATATTGCCCCGAAAGCATGCCCTCATAGCGGGTGCCGTTGCGGTCGGTCACACCGTCGATCACCGCATACCCGACGTTTGGAATAACCACAAAACTGTCTTCGTTGGCTTCGGGCTGATCGAATTTCTTGCCCAGAGAAAAAGCCTCTAAACGCTTCATTGAGGGTCCTGTTTCAGAATGATCTTCATGCGGCCGGGAGAGCGAGGGGCGGAATTTTGGCACTCTCGATCGCATTGCCTGGAGCCGGAGCGCAACTGCTTGAGCCGCGCCCCGGCAGTAATGTTGTTTCAGCCTCCCGCGGACCTACCCTATTGACCGGTTACTTCCTGCCATTTGGCAAGCACGGCCTCAACGCCGCCAAACTCGGAAAGAGGCAGAGGTGACATCACGTTCAGGTCACCCAGATCCGGTGTGCCCGGAGGGCCCGCCATATCGGTGCGCACCGAGCGGCGGCCGATTTCGCTGGTCAGTATCTCCTGGGTCGAAGCGGACATTACCCAGTCAATGAATACTTTTGCCCCTTCAGGGTTGGGTCCATTCTTGACCAGGGCGACACCATCGGGGGTTGCCGGTGTACCATCGCTCATATGCAGAATGGCCATGGGAGCGCCGCCTTGCACGAAGGCCAGCGCATTGTCTTCCAGGGTCACGCCCATGGAGGTTTCGCCGTCAGCGACAAACCGGGGCACCGCACCGGAGCTGTCGGTGAAAACATAGTTGGCCGATATGGCCTCATACATGTCCCAGCCCTCATCGCCGAACAGGGTCAGAACAGTCTGCAATTGCTGCAGGGCGGAACCGGATGCGTTGGCGCGGGCTGAAGCGATCTGGCCTTTCCATTGCGGGTCAGCCAGAGCCGACCAGGTTTTGGGTGCATCCTCGACCGAAAGCATATCGGTATTGACCGCAAGCACGTAAACAACGAGCGTATAGGGCGTCCAGGCGGGGCTTTTGACAAACTGCTGGTCGACCTTATCGAAATCCGCCGGCGTGTAGGGTTCCAGCAAGTCGGCGTTCTCGGTCAACTGGCTGCCGGCAATGCTCCATATCACATCAGCGGCCGGGGCATCAGCCTCGGCGCGGGCACGCCGGGCAATATCACCCGAACCCATTTTGATGACTTCGGCCTTGAGACCGGTTTCGGCTTCAAACAGGGGCAACAACCTGTCAATGATCGAGGCCTTGTGGGCCGAATAAACGACAACCGTGCCCTCCTGCGCAAAGGCGGCCGGCGTCAGGCTGGTGGCAGCAATCAGGCCGACTGCCAAACCCAGCAATGAGCGTTTGCGAATGTTCATTTCACTCTCCCTTTTTCGTTTGCGACTAGTTTTAGTCACAAACACCCTAGAACGGGGTGGATTTTGTTGCAATACGAAAACAAAATTTTGTTGCAATGCGAAAATTCTATGCGAGAATGTCGGGCAACCAATCACAATAAACAGGGGTCAAAAAGATCTCGGCATGGGGGGGAGATGGCCTATCTGACGGTTAGGAATGCCACAAAGCTTTTCGGGGAGAGCGTTTATGCGCTCAGGGATGTTTCCATCTCAGTGGAAAGCGGCGAGTTCTTCACACTTCTGGGTCCCAGCGGTTGCGGCAAGACCACGCTTTTGCGCTCCATTGCCGGGTTTCACGACCTGACCTCGGGCGACATCAGTGTAAATGGTTCTGATCTGGGGCGGATTCCACCCCACAAGCGCGATATCGGCATGGTATTTCAGGATTATGCGGTGTTCCCGCACCTCAGCGTTTTTGACAATGTCGCCTTTGGCCTCAAACCCCGCAAAGTCCCTGCGCATGAAATCAAAAAACGGGTGCCCGAAGCCCTTGAGTCCGTCCACCTGACAGCTCTGGCCAAGCGTCTGCCTGCCGCCATGTCCGGGGGCCAGCAACAGCGCATCGGGCTGGCCCGGGCCATGGTGATAAATCCGCAATTGCTGCTGATGGACGAGCCGCTGTCCAACCTGGATGCCAAGCTGCGCATCGAACTGCGCGAGGAAATACGCGACATTCAGAGAAAAGTTGGAATTGCAACAATTTACGTTACCCATGATCAGGAGGAGGCGCTGGCCATCTCCGACCGGATTTGTGTGATGAGCGAGGGGCATGTGGAGCAGATCGGCACGCCAGAGGAAATCTACGGCGATCCGCAGACCCGGTTCGTGGCAAATTTCGTCGGCACCATAAACCAGCTCAAGCGCTGCCCCAAACTGGAGGAAGTGCTTGGAATGCTGGGGCTGAGTGAGGTGGACGCCTCGGCAAAGAATGCGAGCTGGTCAGTACGCCCCGAAGCGCTGGTTCTCTCCGAGTTGGCACAACCCGCTTCGGGCGGAGCGGTAGCCGAGTTCAGCGGTACCGTGCAGAAATACACCTATCTGGGGCGCGAAGCGCATCTGTTTCTCAATACCGCGTTTGGGGAAATTGTGGTCCATGTCGCCAATCCGGCGCGCGCCAGGAAACACGACCAAGGCGAAACCGTGAGTGTGCGGTTGAACAGGCAGGCCCTGTTCGGCTTTGACGCCGACGGGGCTCGCATCACCACCGGCAAGGCGCCCAGGGAAGGAACGATCTGATGCGCTTGCCCGGTTTCTGGACACTGGTGCTTGTTTTCGCCTGGACCCTGCTGTTCATACTCTTGTTTGTCCCGCTGGGCACCGTACTGATTGCCAGTTTCATCGACAAGGTGGGGGAGCCAACCCTTAACAATTACATCACCTTCATAGAGTCAGCACGGTTGCGCCGGGCGTTTGTCAACACGCTGGTTGTCGGGTTCGCCGGGCTTGGCGGTGCTCTTGTGCTGGGCACCATCATGGCGTTTTGTCTGACCCGGTTCCAAATTGCCGGCTCCCGGTTTGTTTCGATGCTGGCTATTCTGGCGCTGGTCTCGCCCCCCTTTATCGGCGCTTATTCTTGGATTGTGCTGTTCGGCGCAGGGGGGGTTTTTCGCACTTTCCTGCGTGAATTCGGCATCAACATGCCGACAATTTACGGCGTGAGCGGCATTGTAATCGTGTTCTCGCTCAAATTTTATCCCTTCGTCTACCTGTTGGTTTCGGGGGCACTTTCCAACGTCAACCGTTCGCTTGAGGAGGCTGCGGAGGGGCTGGGACTCACCCCCTGGCAGCGCACCATGAAAATCACTTTTCCCCTGGTGTTGCCGGCGCTTTCCGCCGGTGGACTGCTGGCACTCATCCAGGCCATTGCCGATTTTGGTACCCCCAGGCTTTTGGGGCGTGGCTTCAACGTTCTGGCCACAGAGGCCTTTACGCTCTATTCGGCCGAGGTTGGTTCCAACCCCTCGATGGCAACCACCATCAGCGTCATTCTGGTGCTGCTTTCGATGTTTTTTGTGCTGGTGCAACGCTTTTTCCTGCGTCGCAATGTCTATCACGGGAACCTTATCAACAAGCCCATCAAGATCCGCCTGAAGGGCTGGAAAAACCTTGCCGCTCATTTGGCGGTCTATGCCATAGGGCTGGCCGGTGCGACCCCGGTAATCATTTCCATAATCTTCTCACTGCGCCGCACCAGCGGGCCGGTTTTCCAGTCCGGGTTTGCCCTGCAAAGTTATGAGCGCATCATCTTTGGCCTTGGGGATGTGGTGCGCAACTCGCTGACCTTCTCGGCGTCCTCAGTCATCCTGATCGTGATCATCGGCACCCTGATCGGGGCGCTGGTGGCCCGCAAGACCACGCTCAACACCTCCCTGCTCGACGGAGCGCTCATGATTCCCTTCGTGATGCCGGGGATTGTTATCGGCATTGCCTATATCACCGTGTTCAATACCGGCCCACTGGTGCTCACGGGCACCGCGCTGATCATTATCCTGTCGATATTCATCAGGCGACTGCCCTATACGGTGCGCACCACCTCCTCTGCCCTGCGCCAGATCGCGCCGAGCATGGAGGAAGCGGCGATATCTCTTGGCTATTCGCCATTTCAGGCCTTTGCCAAAATCACGGTGCCCCTCATCGTGCCCGGAATTATCGCGGGGGCCATGCTTTCCTTCATAACCGCCATCAACGAGCTGTCCTCTTCGCTGGTGCTTTATGTGGGCAGCACCATGACCATACCGGTGCGCATTTACCTGCTCATTCTGGATGGGGACCTGGGTACGGCGGCCGCGCTTTCCAGCATATTGCTGATCCTGAGCGGCGCGGCGGTCTACATTGCCTTCCGCTTCCTTGGACGAAACGAACAAGCGCTTTTGTAGGGCGAGGGTGAACAGCCAAGGGTTTGTGTTGCCCGGCAGATTTTATGCTGCCCCATGGATAAACCGGGCGGACCCGCTTAGTCTTGCGTGGACACTCCCGTTTTGGTTTTGTCTGCCACAAGAAGTGAGATAGCCGTGACTGAAGAAGTTTCCCGCAAGCCCCGCTATGCCGCCCGCCTCAATGCCTTCAAGCCCGTTGCCGGTAAGGGAGGTAACACCATCGCCAGTCTCATCGCCTGTGCGGGCAGGGTTGGCGGGCTGGATGCGGCCGACCTGAACTACCCTGATCATTTTGCTGAGCATGATCCCGCAACGCTCAGCGCAATTCTGGCAGACAATTCCATGGTGCTCAACGGGCTGGCCATGCGTTATTACACCGACCCCGGATTCAAGCTGGGGGCGTTCACGCACCCGGATGCTTCTGTGCGTCAGGCTGCCGTGGATGTCACAAAGAAAGGCATCGACGCCCTTTCCGAGATGAACGGCAACCTGATGACTCTGTGGATGGGACAGGACGGGTTCGACTATTCCTTTCAGGGCAACTACAAACGCATGTGGGACAATAGCATTGAAGCGCTAAGGGAGGTTGCAGACCATAACAGCGCGATTGATATTGCCATTGAATACAAACCCAACGAGCCGCGCGCCTTTTCCCTGATGCCCGATGTGGCAACGACACTGCTGGGGGTGCGGGAAGCCGGGCGGCCCAATCTGGGGGTCACCCTTGATTTTGCCCACGTGCTTTATGCTGACGAGATGCCAGCCCATGCCGCCCATCTGGTTTCCCGTCATTCCCGCCTTCTGGGAGTACATCTGAACGATGGTTATGCAAAACGCGACGACGGCCTGATGGTTGGCAGTGTGCACCCGGTGCAGACGGTGGAGCTTCTGGTGGCGCTCGAACACATGGGTTATGATGGGGTCATCTATTTCGACACCTTCCCCGATCATGGGGGACAGGATGCAATTGAAGAAGCCAGAACCAACCTCGTCATGGTAAAAAAACTGCGGGAAGTCGCGGCAAAATTGAGTTCAAACACCGCCCTTGACGAGGCCATCGCCCGCCAGGATGCAACAGCAAGCACCCGCATTGTGGCAAACGCCCTATACGGGAGTTGAGGCGTGACGTGCGAAGTTCTTGTCGTGGGTTCCCTGCATATGGATGTGGTGGTCAACGCTCCTCATCTGCCCGCGCTCGACGAGACGGTTGCAGGAAACGGGGTTACCTATCAGTTCGGGGGAAAGGGGGGCAATCAGGCTGTGGCCGCGGCGCGTTTCGGCGCAAAAACCGCCATGGCCGGACGGGTTGGCGCTGACGAGTTTGCAGAACATCTACTCGCGCATCTTGATGAATCAGGTGTTGAAAGAAGCCAGGTGCAGCAGGGCGCGGGCGCCTCAGGGATGAGCGTTGCCATTGTGAACTCAAAGGGCGGTTACGGAGCGGTGACCGTCTCGGCCGCCAATCTTGAAATTGAACTGGGCAAAATCTCCATCCCCCGGGGCACAAAAATTCTGATTTTGCAGAACGAGGTGCCCGAAGCGCTCAACATCGCCCTGGCAAAAAAAGCAAAACGGGCCGGCATCAGCATTATTCTGAACGCGGCTCCCGCCCGGGAGATGGAGGACGAACTTGTTGGCTTGCTCGACATGCTGATCGTCAACAGGGGAGAGGCCTCCCTCTTGTGCAATCAGGGGGAGGCCGGGTTGAACCCGGCAGATGCTGCAATGGCACTGCACCAAAAGGGGGCGAGGCAGGTTATCATTACCCTTGGAGAAGAAGGCCTGGTGTTCGTGGATGAGGGTAAGGACGTGCTGGAGGCAGCGGCCTTTGGGGTTGATGTCATTTCGAGCCATGGGGCAGGTGACGCATTTACCGGCGCATTGGCTGCCTGTCTCGCCACCGGGCGCGGAACCCACCAAGCCATCCGCTTTGCGCAAGGGGCGGCGGCATTGCATGTTTCAACCCCGGTTGAAAAACGCTGCGGCATCTCAATCACAGAGGTGGAGCGGCTTGCGGGTTTGGGGGCATGCGAAACAGCAAGCCGGTGACATCGGAAAAAAATACCCGCTTTTACCTGACCCTTCCCGAAGGAGGGGCGCGGAAAAGCCGGACCGGTTCTTGCGATCGCAAGGGCGCACTTCGTCACGTTGCCGCCATCACAATCAATCCGGTCGAGCCTGTTCCCACTCAGGCAATGCCGCCGAACCGCCATGAGCCCGGGCTGAATCCCTGCGGGCTTGAAACTCACAGATTTTTCAGGGCGTGATAAATTTCATACTCGGCGGCAAGAACTTTTTTTATTGCCTGTGTTTCCCGGGTACTGAAGTTTTCAAGGATTTTGGCTGAACTCACACTGGCCACATGTTTGTACCTGAAGCTCTTTTCTGCCACTTCTTCGGGAACCCCG
>DROE01000329.1 GCA_011322005.1 Devosia sp. | reverse complement strand
ACGCTGTTTGACCTGCTGTTTGGCCCCAGAGAGGCAACGCCCCCGCCTCGGGCCATACCCCACACACCAACGAGCCAGCCCCGCGCCACTCCAACCCCCACCCCCGTTGCACCGGTTCCGGATGCGGTCGAGAAAACCGAAGGCGCCACCCGCCTTGCCGTGTTTGGCGATTCGCTGGCCGTTGATCTGGCAAAAGCCCTGCAGCGTGCCTACGCAGAGGACCCCAATATGGTGATTGTGGGCAAGGGCGTGGGCTCGTCCGGGTTCGTGCGCGACGATTTTTACGATTGGAACGCCGCGCTGGCAGAAGAAATTGCCGCCGACAGCTTTGATCTGGCGGTGCTGATAATCGGCATCAATGACCGCCAGCCCATTGGCAGCGCTTCTCCGCTCTCTGATGAATGGAAGGCTGCCTATCTGGAACGGTTAAACCAGTTTCTGGGCCAACTCCGGGTTGCGGGAAAACCCGTCATCTGGGTAGGGCTGCCCCCGATGAGGGCACCCACCTATTCCGCCGCCATCAGCGAAATAAGCTCGCTGCACCGGCTGGCAAGTGTCACGGCGGGAGTGGAATTTGTCGACATCTATGAGCGCTTTACCGACGAAGAGGGAAAATTCACCAGCCGTGGACCCGATCTGAACGGCAATGATGCCCTCATGCGCAAAAGCGACGGCATTCACTTCTCCGCCGCCGGCTCTGACAAGCTGGTGTTTTTCATCAACCAGTCCCTGCGCCTATATTACCGCGGGGGAACGGTAAGCATTGAAGTCGCCGACCCGCTTGAGGGAACAGATGCTCAAACCATGGTCCGCCTGCCCTATCAGGGCACAGGCCAGGTCAGACTGCTCCAGATTGCCGGAGCAGTATTGCCCATTTCAAGCGAACCGCCCCGCGCCAGCGAACTGTTGCTGGCAACCCCGGACGTTCCTGTTTCCAACCCGTTCGACATGCAAATGATGCTGAACGCGCCTCGCGGACGGGCCGATGCGTTCGGTGTGGGTATCGAGCCCGGCCTTGACCAGGAGGCGGAGCCAAGTCCAGCCACAATTCAAGACGTCAGTGCGGCAGGTCAGTAACCCCCATCAGTTCAAGGTCCACCGCCCGTGCCGCCTGCCGCCCCTCTCTGATGGCCCAGACGATAAGCGACTGTCCCCGCCGCATATCGCCAGCGGCGAACACTTTTGGGTGGCTGGTTTTGTAAGTGCTTGTGGTGGCCTCCACATTGCCTCGTTTATCAAATGCGACCCCAAGCGTCTTGAGCAAGCCCTCATGCACCGGGGAAACAAATCCCATGGCCAGAAGAACCAGATCGGCTTTGAGAGTAAAGTCGCTGCCGTCAAGCGGCTGAAGTTTTTCGTCCACCCGCACGCAATTGAGTTTGCATACATGCCCATTCTTGCCTTCAAAGCTCTGTGTCATCACTCCAAATTCGCGCACCGCCCCCTCTTCGTGACTTGAAGAAGTGCGCAGTTTCATCGGCCATTCGGGCCATGACATCTGCTTGTCCTCTTTTTCAGGCGGCATCGGCATGATTTCAAGCTGCGTCACCGAAAGCGCACCCTGACGAATGGAGGTCCCGATACAGTCCGAACCGGTATCCCCGCCCCCGATCACAACCACATGTTTGCCCGTTGCCAGAATGGGCTCCATGTCTCCGATGGGCTCATCGCTCACCCGACGGTTCTGCTGTGGCAGGAAATCCATGGCAAAATGAATGCCTGCAAGGTCGCGCCCCTCGACGGCTAGGTCGCGGGGCATCTCGGCACCGCCGGTCAATACCACCGCATCAAACTTCTTGAGCAGCTTTTTCGGGTTAACATTGACCCCCACATGGGAATTGTACTTGAACTTGACCCCTTCAAGTTCCATTTGGCGCACCCGCTGGTCGATGTGGTGTTTTTCCAGCTTGAAGTCGGGAATACCGTAGCGCAGCAGACCACCGGCCTTGGCGTTTTTCTCAAACAGATGCACCTTGTGCCCGGCGCGAGCAAGCTGTTGCGCGCACGCCATACCCGCGGGGCCCGCGCCAATAATGGCAATTTTTTTGCCGGTTTTGCTTTGCGCAATCTCGGGCCTGATCCAGCCCTTGCGCCAGGCCCTGTCAACAATGGCACACTCAATGGATTTGATGGTCACCGGCTCGTCAATAATGTTGAGCGTGCACGAAGCCTCGCAGGGAGCCGGGCAGACACGACCGGTAAACTCGGGAAAATTGTTGGTTGAATGCAGGTTCATCGAAGCCTGTTTCCAGTCCCCTTTATAGACCAGGTCGTTCCAGTCGGGGATCTGGTTGTTCACCGGGCAGCCGCGCAGACCCTCCGCGTCATGGCAAAACGGAATGCCGCAATCCATGCAGCGCGCCGCCTGATTGCGCAATTCGCGTTGTGAGGGCGGAATGACAAATTCCTTGAAGTTACGCACCCGATCCGAAGCTGTGCGATAGGAACGGTCCTGCCGGTCAATTTCGAGAAACCCTGTTACCTTACCCATTTTGGCTTCCTCCCTGGACCCGTTTTTCGGAGCGTTTTTGCGCCGCCTGTTCAATTTCCATCAAGGCCCGGCGATATTCCACCGGCATCACTTTGACGAATTTTGGCCGGTAGTTATCCCACTCGTCCAAAATCTTCTTCGCCCGGGCAGAACCGGTATAGCGAAGATGATTGGTGATAAGCTGGTGCAGGCGTTCTTCGTCCCGCCGGGTCATGTCGGCTGAAATATCCACCCGCCCGTGATGCTCGATGTCCCCGGCCTGATGGTGATGGCGCTCCATCAACTCGTCTTCTTCGGGCACCGGCTCAAGTTCGACCATCGAGAGATTGCAACGGTTGGCAAACGTGCCGCTTTCGTCAAGCACATAGGCAATGCCCCCGCTCATGCCGGCAGCAAAATTGCGCCCCGTTCCGCCAAGCACGGCAACCACTCCCCCGGTCATATATTCGCAGCCATGATCTCCCACCCCCTCGACAACCGCCACGGCACCGGAGTTGCGCACGGCAAACCGTTCCCCGGCAACACCGCGGAAATAACATTCCCCCTCGATGGCCCCGTAAAGCACTGTGTTGCCCACAATGATGGAACGCTCAGGGGTGATACCGGTCGCCTTGTTTGAAGGATAAACAATAAGCCGCCCCCCCGAGAGGCCCTTGCCCACATAATCGTTGGCCTCTCCTTCCAGCTCCAGCGTTACCCCACGCGCAGCCCAGGCTCCAAAGGACTGGCCCGCCGTGCCGGTAAGTTTGATGTGAATGGTATCATCGGGCAGGCCCTCGTGACCAAATTTCATCGCCACCCGCCCCGAAAGCATGGTGCCAACCGTGCGGTTGGTATTGTTGACCTCCGTTGTGATCTGCACCGCACCCTTGCCGGTCAGCGCCGGGGCGGCCTGTTCAATCAGCTTGCGATCAAGAATATCCTCAAGATGATGGTCCTGCGGCTCCGAATGGAACAGACCGACATCCGAACCCATATCCGGCTTGAAAAAAAGCTTTGAAAAGTCCAGTCCATCGGCCTTCCAGTGTTCAATGGCCCGCTGGCGATCAAGCGCCTCGATCTGGCCCACCATCTCGTCAATGGTTGCAAAACCAAGCTCGGCCATTATCTGGCGCGCCTCTTCGGCAACAAAGAAGAAATAATTGATGACGTGTTCGGGTTTGCCGGTGAAACGGCGCCTCAGAACCGGGTCCTGGGTGGCAATGCCCACCGGACAGGTATTGAGGTGACATTTGCGCATCATGACACAGCCCGACGCAATCAGCGGGGCTGTGGCAAAGCCAAATTCGTCAGCCCCCAGCAAAGCCCCGATTACCACATCACGGCCGGTCCTGAGGCCGCCATCAACCTGCAGCGCCACCCGTGAGCGTAACTCGTTGAGCACCAGGGTCTGGTGGGTTTCGGCCAGCCCGATTTCCCAAGGGGAACCTGCGTGCTTTATCGAGGTCAGCGGCGACGCTCCGGTGCCTCCGTCAAAACCTGATATGGTGATGTGGTCGGCCCGGGCCTTGGTCACCCCGGCAGCAACCGTGCCCACACCCTCCTCGGAAACCAGCTTCACCGATATGTCGGCTTCAGGCTGCACGTTTTTCAGGTCATAGATGAGCTGGGCCAGATCCTCGATGGAATAAATGTCGTGGTGCGGCGGGGGAGAAATCAGCCCCACCCCTTTGGTGGAATGGCGCACCTTGGCGATTATCGCATCGACCTTGTGACCCGGCAGCTGCCCGCCCTCGCCGGGCTTGGCCCCTTGCGCCATCTTTATCTGGATCATGTCCGAATTGGCCAGATATTCGGCTGTTACCCCGAAACGGCCCGAAGCCACCTGCTTGATGGCCGAACGCATGGATCGGCCGTCCTTCATCGGCGCGAAGCGCTCCGGTTCCTCGCCACCCTCCCCGGTGTTGGACTTACCCCCCAACTCATTCATGGCCAGCGCCAAGTTGGTATGGGCCTCCCAGGATATCGAACCATAGGACATGGCCCCGGTAGCAAAGCGCTTGACGATCTCCCTTGCCGGTTCCACCTCACTCAAGGGGATAGGCTTGCGCCCGATTTCTTGAGCGTCCTTGATACGAAAAAGCGAACGGATACTGAGCAGGTGACCGTCATGACTGTTTATGGCCTCAGCAAAGGCACGATAGTGCTCAGCGCTTTTCCCGCGCACCGCATGTTGCAGATTGGAAACGGATTTTGCGTTCCAGGCGTGTACTTCTCCTCTGGTGCGCAGGGCATATTCCCCCCCAACTTCCAGCGAACGGCGCATGGACATTTTGCCCCCGAAAGCCCAGCGATGACGGCGGTGGGTTTCGTTTGCCACTTCCCTGAGAGACACCCCTTCAATGGAGCTTGCCGTGCCGGAAAAGAACTTCTTTACGAAATCCCCTGACAGGCCCACAGCATCAAAAATCTGCGCCCCGCAATAGGACTGGTAGGTCGAAATGCCCATCTTGGACATCACCTTCAAGAGGCCCTTGCCCACCGCCTTGATATAGCGCTGAACCACCTCTTTTTCATCCACCTCCTCGGGCAGCTTGCCTTCCGCCTGCATGGCCGAAAGCGTCTCAAAGGCCAGATAGGGGTTGATGGCCTCGGCACCATATCCAGCAAGCACCGCGAAATGATGCACTTCGCGCGCCTCCCCCGTTTCAACCACCAGGCCGGACGAAGTACGCAAGCCCTTGCGGATCAGATGATGATGTACGGCGGCGGTCGCCAGAAGCGCCGGGATGGCGATGCGGTCGACCCGCACCAGCCGGTCCGAAAGCACAATGATATTATGGCCCTCGCGCACCCGTGCCTCCGCCGCTTCACAAAGATCCAAAAGCGCTGTCTCCATGCCCTTGGCCCCGAACTCGGCGGAATAGGTAATATCCAGCGTCGTGGTGCGGAACTGGTTGTCGGCAATGTCGCCAATGGTGCGGATTTTCTCCAGATCCTCATTGGTAAGGATCGGCTGACGCACCTCAAGCCTCTTGACCTTGGAAAGCCCTTTAAGATCAAAGATATTGGGGCGCGGCCCGATAAACGACACCAGGCTCATAACCGATTCTTCGCGGATCGGATCAATGGGCGGATTGGTAACCTGGGCAAAGTTCTGCTTGAAATAGGTATAAAGCAGCTTGGGCTTTTCCGAGAGCGCTGAAAGCGGCGTGTCGGTGCCCATGGAACCCAGAGGTTCCTGGCCGGTGGTCGCCATCGGGGTCAACACCAGCTTGATGTCCTCAAGCGTATAGCCAAAGGCCTGCTGGCGGTCGAGCAGGCTTTCAAAAGTCTTGGGCGCTTCGGGGGGCACCGGGGGCAGGTCTTCAAGCACAATCTGCGTGCGCCCCAGCCATTTGGCATAGGGGTTGGCTTCGGCCAGCGATTTTTTGATTTCATCGTCGGCAATGATGCGCCCCTGCTCAAGATCGATGACCAGCATCTTGCCCGGCTGCAAACGCCATTTTTCAACAATATCCTCTTCGGGGATATTCAGTGTTCCCGCTTCCGAGGCCAGAACCACCAGACCGTCCTTGGTCACGAAATAGCGCGCTGGCCGCAAGCCATTGCGATCAAGGGTCGCCACAATCTGCCTGCCATCGGAAAGCGCCATGGAGGCGGGCCCGTCCCAGGGTTCCATCAACGCCGCGTGATATTCGTAAAAAACACGCCGCGTTTCATCCATCAGCGGATTGCCGGCCCAGGCTTCGGGGATCAGCATCATTGCCGCGTGGGGCAGCGAATAGCCCCCGCGCACCAGAAACTCCAGTGCATTGTCAAAGCAGGCCGTATCGGACTGGCCCTCATAGGATATGGGCCAGATTTTGGAGATATTGTCGCCAAACAATTCCGAAGCCACCGAGGCCTGGCGCGCTGCCATCCAGTTCACATTGCCCCTTATGGTATTGATCTCGCCATTATGGGCGGCCATGCGATAGGGGTGCGCCAGCTTCCACGAAGGAAATGTATTTGTGGAAAAACGCTGGTGGATGAGAGCCATCGCCGAAGTGAAGTCTTTGTCGGCGAGGTCGGGATAAAACGCCCCCAGCTGATAGGCCAAAAACATGCCCTTGTAGACAATGGTGCGGGCCGAAAGCGAAACCACATAAAACCCGTTATCATCGTCAGCTTCGGGGATTTCCCCATAGATGGTGTTCGAGATGACCTTGCGCGCGATCAACAGCGCCCGCTCAAATTCGTCAGCACCAAGATTTTCGGGTTTGCCAATGAAAACCTGCTCGATGATCGGCTTGGTCGCAATGACATTCCTGGAAAGCTCTTTGGTATCAAACGGCACCGGGCGGGTTCCCAGCAGGCTGAGGCCCTCGCTTTTGAGCGCCTCTTTGAGCTTGCCCGCGCACCGCTGCTTGAGCGCCTCGTCATTGGGGTAAAATATCATCGCAACCGCATAATCCCCGGCCCGGGGAAGTTCAAAATCCACAACTTTTGTGAAAAACTCATGGGGTATCTGCACAAGCATTCCCGCGCCATCCCCCATCAGAGGGTCGGCACCCACCGCCCCCCGGTGTGTGAGATTGACCAGAATTTCCAGCCCTTGCTCGATGATGGAGTGGGATTTTTTGTTGTGCATGTTGGCCACAAGACCAAGACCGCAGGCATCGTGTTCGCTGGCGGGATCATATAACCCCTGAGCGGGAGGGCGGACACCCATTACCATGCCGGGCAATCTTTTTTTTGCGACTCTATCTGCGCAATCTGGAAGTTTGGCCATTTTTCTCACTCCGCTTTTCTCACGCCAACAGGTGCAGCACCTGCCAGACACGCCCCCGGTCCGGGTCGCACCAAAAGTACGGCTCGAAACGCAAGGCGTCTCAACTCAAACTGTTTGTGGCGCTGTCCGGCAGACGGCCACCTCGGATGGACTTCCTTTTTTCGTCAACAAAGTCCCGACGGCCCTGAACCCTCTTCCGGTGAGCAGGCAACCGTATCTGGCGTGAAGCAACCCCGCTTTGGGCACGCCTAATGGACAACAATGCTGTCCTATCATGGGCCACATTGCCAGATTTTGGAAACCCGGGCAAGCGTCTGTAAAACCGATTATGCCAAAAAACGAAAAAAGAAGGGTGCGGCCCGCTGGGGTCGCACCCTCTGAAAATGCCAATGACAAACGCCTGAACCAGACCGTCTCAGACCCTGCTGAAGGTGGGAGGAAAAACCCGAATGGGCCTGAGACAGCCCGAAACGCTTTAGTTTACCGCAGCCTTGTCCTCGATCACGGTCTTGCCGCCACCAGACGTGATTTTGATCTGTCGGGGTTTTTTGCTTTCGGGCAGCTCCCGTTTCAGGGACACGTGCAGCAAACCGTTCTCCAGGTCAGCCCCGATAACCTCCACATAATCTGCAAGCTGGAACCTGAGATCAAAGGCACGCTGGGCAATACCCCGATGGAGGAAATCGCGTTCCTCCTTTTCGGTTTCAACGCTCTTGCCGCCTTTTATAATCAGGTTGTTTTCCTTGGCCTCGATGGAAATCTCATCAGCCGAGAACCCCGATACGGCGACGGAAATGCGATAGGCATCGTCACCGGTGCGCTCGATATTGTAGGGCGGGTAAGAGGATTTTCCCTCAGGGGTAAGTCCGTCCAACGCCGAAAAAAGCCGGTCAAAACCCACGGTCGAACGATAAAAGGGTGAAAAATCAAAATTCTGCATAACTGCTTCTCCTGTTCTCTTT
>DROE01000328.1 GCA_011322005.1 Devosia sp. | reverse complement strand
GTCATTACAGGGGTTCTTGGCGGTGACCTTGAAACCGACCAGAGCGCGGCGCGCTCGCGTCTGTCGTTGGCCTCGTTCTCTCAGGCCCAGGAGTTGGCAGCGGACGAAGAGGGTGTAAAAATTGCCGGCCTCGCCGGGTATGACCCCCATGCCGCGGGGCGTTTTTTGGGCACGATGGCCCGGTTTTCCAACTTTGCAGAAGGTGACCCGGAGGGGGGGGATGATTTTCTGGCTACCCACCCCTCAACCCCAAATCGTATCCAGCGGGCGGTCCAGACGGCGCGCAGCTTTGGTGCTCCGGGTCTTGGTGAAACCGACAGGGCGGGCTATCTGGCCGCCATTGACGGCATAACTTTCGGCGATAATCCCGAAGAAGGGGTCGTGGTGGGTCAGCAGTTCATCCATCCTGCCCTCAAGTTTACATTTTCGGTTCCGGCCCGTTACACCCTGCAGAACTCGCCCACCGCAGTAGTGGGGATTGCAGGGGATGGGGAAGCGGTCAGATTTGACAGTGCCGAGGTCCCCCAGGGCATGGCATTGACCGATTATCTGATGTCTGGGTGGATTGCGGGGCTGGATGGCGACAGCGTTGTTCGTGAAACCTACAATGGGGTGGAAATGGCGTCTGGCACTGCCCGGACCGCGGAGTGGTTTTTCCGGGTTATCGCGGTACGCTTTGACAGTGAAGTTTATCGCTTTATCTTTGCCGCTCGCGAAAACAGTTCAGCTTTTGTCCGCGCAGCGGAGGAGACTGTGCGAAGCTTCAGGCGCGTAAGGGCCGGGGACCTGCGTTCAATCCGCACGGTGAGCGTGGAGGTGGTGACCGCGAGGCGGGGGGAAACCGCCGATACTCTGGCAAGTCGAATGGGGCGCATTCCCCAAGCGCGGGAAACCTTTTACATTCTGAACAATCTTTTTGCCGGCGATGAGCTTATCCCTGGACAGTCCTACAAGATTGTTTCCGTGAAGTAACAGGTGACCTGGCAAAATAAGAAAGGCCAGCCCGACGGCTGGCCCTTCTGGCATCCTGGCGCACGGGTTGTGCTCTCAGGCGGCAGCTTCGGTGCCGGATTTTTCGCCCTGCGCCGTGTCAGTTGCGGCAGCTTCCCCCGAATCGGGCGCAGGCGCATCTGTCTTGGGTCCGCGGCGCGGGCTCTTGGCCAGCTCCTTGAAGATCACCTGCTCGCCTTCGGTCAGGGTGATTTTGCGCACCACCGATATTTCGCGGGACATGCGGTCCATTGCCTGCTCAAACAACTGGCGCTCGGAATAGGACTGCTCGGGCTGGTCTTCCGAGCGGAACAGGTCTCGCACGACTTCGGATATATAGTCCAGGTCGCCGGAATTGATCTTGGCTTCGTATTCCTGGGCGCGGCGGCTCCACATGGTACGCTTGACGCGGGCGCGCCCGGTCACTGTCTTAAGGGCCCGGGCCACGGCTTCCTCGCTGGCAAGTTTGCGCATGCCAACGCTCTTCACCTTGGTGACGGGCACACGCAGGGTCAGCTTGTCCTGCTCGAAATTGATGACAAACAATTCCAGTTTGAGTTCGGCAATTTCCTGCTCCTCGATACCGGTGATCTGGCCCACGCCATGGGCGGGATACACGACATATTCACCGGTTTTGAATCCGACACGCTGCACAGGTTTCTTAGCTGCCATTGGGGCAATACTCCGTTGTTGACGCCTTGGATGGAACAGATCCTTAGTGGACAGGCTTTCCATCTGATAACAATCACCCCCGGGGGCGGGGCGCGCAAAAGCCAAGGCCTAATCGCAAAGCCGGTTCCACTTTGTCCGGCCTGCGCTGAAAGAAACTTCTATCTGCCAGGAAGGGGCACCTTTCTGGTGCCCGGGTCATTAAGCCACTCGCTACTGCGCCATGATTGTGACCAACATAACACAGTTTTTCACACAAATCAAAAGAGACTAATCAAGGGGTTAACGCCCCTCGCCCGGTCAGGTTGAGAATGGTGTGACCCAAAAGCTACGCGCACCCCAAAGCCGGGGAGAGCCTTCAGTCCCCCTTGCCGGGGTTCTCGGAGAAGAATTTTTCGAATTTACCTTTCATGCCGTCATATTTTTCCGCATCCGGCATGGGGGCGGTCTGGCGGGTGATGTTGGGCCAGATTGAAGCAAACTTGGTGTTGATTTCGAGCCATTTTTCCAGACCGGACTCTGTGTCGGCGCTGATGGCCTCGGCGGGGCACTCGGGTTCGCACACGCCGCAGTCGATGCACTCGTCGGGATGGATGACGAGCATGTTTTCTCCCTCATAGAAACAATCCACCGGGCACACTTCAACGCAGTCCGTATATTTGCACTTAATGCAATTGTCCGTGACGATGTAGGTCATGAATAAGCCTAAGGAAACTGAATTCAGGGTTGGTGCTTGAGGTGCAAAAAACACAAGAGCGAAAGGTGCCTAGCTGTTTTCTTACACAAACTCAACCCGCTCGGTCCCTGCGACCGAGCAAATGGTCGGTTTGTCGCCGCTGCTTCTTTGTCGGCCGCCCGCTTCCCGACTCGCGGGCACCCTTTCCCGCCGGTGAGGCGGAAAGTCTCCGCTCCGGTATTTCAGGGGAAAGGTCTTTGTAAAGCGTACGTGCCTGAGGTGCAGGTCCGCGTCTTGTGCCCGCGGCATTAACACGCAGGATGATGATGCGCTCCGCATAGGCGATGGTAAGGACCATGCCGGGGCCAACCGCAAAACTGACCCGGGTAACCCGCTTGCCATCAACACGCACATTGCCGCTGCGGATGAGTTTTTGAGCCAGGGTGCGGGTTTTGACGACCCGGGCAAACCACAGCCACTTGTCCAGGCGCTGGGAGGTGCTGGCGGGTGAATCAGCGTTCTCGCCGTCAGGGGAAATTGCCATCACGCCCCTATTTTTTTGGCATATTCTGTTTCAGGGCAGCCAGAGCGGCGAAGGGAGAATCCGGGTCAAGGGGCTTTTCCCGCGGTTTTTGACGAGGTTGACCGGTTGCTTTGCCTTGCGGCTTGTCCGGTCGTTTTTCCCCGCGCCTGTGCCGGTCGCGGGCTTTGGGTTTGCCCTCCTTCTGGGGGGGGGCTTTGCCGTCGCGTTCGGTGCGTGGGCGCTTGCCTTGCCAGGCGTTGGCCGGGCGGCGACTGGCCGGGAACCAGACTTCATCGAACCGGGGTTCGACCTCTTTGCCGGATTCAGCTTCCGGTTCGTTCTTTCCGGCGGAGGCATCCGCTTCTGCGGGAGGGGCCGGTCTTTTTCCCCCGATTTCCTCTGTGTCGGTCTCTTTCCCGGTGGCAGCGGCGATATCCCTTATGTCCGCACCATCAAGCTTTGCCAGGGCGGCGATATTTTCCCTGGAACCGGTCAGGCTTTCGTCAGGCTTTTCATTGCCATCGAGTTTGGCGGCATCTTCAAGGTCCGCGGCCAGGTCGGTATCTGCGGGCAGGGATTGCGTTTTTTCGTCGGTGTCTGACGATTTGTCTTCAATAGGGGTGCGCTTTACCCGGTAGCCGAGGGACTTCAGAATTGAAGAAAAGTCCTCGCCCGCGCACCCCAGCAGAGAGGTCATTTCGACCGTGACGCGGAAACCGTTCCGTTCAGCCGCGCCCTGGGGAGTTTTTCCTTTCGTCTCATCGCTCCCTTTTGTTTCCTGGCCTCCCTGAGCGCGCGAAGTATCAAAGGCAACAAGAGGGCGGATGATGTCGGCCAGCCGTTCCAGAATATCCACCCGGACGGCGCGCTTGTTGGCAACCTTGAACCCGGCCACTTCGTAGAGGGCGGGATTGACCTCAGGGTCGATTTCAAACGAGGTGCGCCCCGACAAAACTATCGCGGGGATGTCGGTCACGCCGGGCTGGCGCAGGCCGCCATTCTTAAGGGCAAACAGGATCAGCGCGAGTTCGCGCGGCGCGGGTTTCAAAGACAGGGGCAGGTAAAGGTGATAGGCACCAAAACGGATGCCAAGGCGGCGCATTTTGCCGCGCACCTCCTGGTCGAGGCCGCGCACGTCTTCGGCCACAAGGCGGCGGGGCAGGATGCCGAAGTTTTCCGACAGCTGAAAGACGATGCCGCGGGCAGTGCCTTCAATATCCGCCGGCTCGCGCAAGGCCAGCACCTGTCCGAGCTGGGTGTTGATGGCGTGGCGCAGCCACATCTGCAACCGTTCCTGCACATTCTCAAGGTCAGCACCTTCAAGGCTTTCGTCGGCCAGAACGATTATCCGGGGGGAAAACAGGTCGTCCCCTTCCCCCAGTTCGGCGATGATTTCTCCCTTCCAGCGCAGGAAGCCATCACTGGAAAGCACAATCTGGTCGTTGGGAGCGGCGGCAAGACGGATGGCACGGTTGCGAATTTCGGGAGCAACGGCTGAATTGGCGCTGGCCCGCAAACCCTTGGCGTCCCCGCTCCCTTCCGATTTGGCAAGGGTGAAACGAAATCCCTCAATAGAGCCAATCAGATGGCCTTCGAGGTGGACCTCGCTTTTTTCGTTAATCTGGGGGTTTGTCATACTTTTATCTCTGAGGTGGCGGATGAGCACCGAAGTGCGTCTGTCCACGAACCTGCGGGTTAATCGCTCGTGCAGCGCATCGGAGAGAGCGTTTTCAATTTCACGGGTTTTGTCGCGCCAATCAAGGGGATTGTCCAGCCAGTTTTTGCGGTTGGCGACAAACGTCCAAGTACGGATCTGTTTGATCCGGTTGGACAGCGTATCAATATCACCATCCACATTGTCGCAGAAGCGCACCTGCTCTTCAATCCAATCTTGCGAAATAGTGCCCTTAAGGCGCAAATCGGTAAAGATTGCGGTAATTATGTCGACATGCTGGCTCAGGGAAATTTCGCGAAAATCCGGTATCTGGCAGCATTCCCAGAGCAGGCGCGTCAAACCTTCTGTGTCAGCAAGGTCGGCGGTGCCGTTCTTTATCAGGGTCTCAAGAATACGCTGGTCAAGCACCGCGGGCACTCGGGCCAGCCGGTTTTTGCGGACATTGCCTGAGGCGGGTTCCCGGTGCGCCGGAGGGGGCTGGTCCAGCGAGCGGGCAAGGGTGATGGGGGAGGTGAAATCGAGCCTTGTGTTTCGCCACTGCAACAGGCGAACCGGTTCAAACTCGTGGTTTTGCAGCCGGGCCACCATTTCATCGTCCAAAAGAGCGGCGTGGCCGGTCACCCCGAATGTGCCATTGGTGATGTGCCGGCCGGCTCTCCCGGCGATCTGGGCCATTTCTGCAGGGGTCAGGGGCCGGGTCTGGCGGCCGTCAAACTTGGTATCGGATGAAAAAGCAACATGGGCAATATCAAGATTGAGCCCCATGCCTATGGCATCGGTTGCCACCAGAAAATCCACCTCGCCGTTCTGATAAAGCTCGACCTGGGCGTTGCGGGTGCGCGGAGACAGGGCTCCCATGACTATGGCGGCTCCGCCCCGCTCGCGGCGCACAAGTTCGGCAATGGCGTAGACTTCCCGGGCTGAAAAAGCGACAATGGCGGAACGCGCGGGCAGGCGGGTGATTTTTTTTGACCCCGCATAGAGCAATTGGGAAAGCCTGGGGCGCTCGATAATTTCAATGCCCGGCAGCAACGCCCGCACCATGGGGGCCATGGTCGCGGCGCCCAGCAGCAGTGTTTCGTGCTTTCCCCTGGCGTGCAGAATGCGGTCAGTGAAAACATGACCGCGTTCCAGGTCGGTGGCGGTCTGGATTTCGTCAATAGCCATGAAGTCAACCGGCAGGTGAAGCGGCATGGCCTCGGCGGTGGCAACCCAATAGCGCGCGCCGTGAGGCATGATGCGTTCTTCGCCGGTGACAAGGGCCACTGCATCCCTTCCCACCCGGCTGGAGATGGTTTCATAAACCTCGCGGGCCAGCAGTCTTAGCGGCAGGCCTATCATGCCGGTGCGGTGGGTCAGCATGCGTTCGATGGCGAAGTGGGTTTT
>DROE01000327.1 GCA_011322005.1 Devosia sp. | reverse complement strand
TTGGCGCCAGCGATGCCGACATGGCGCTGGCCGTTAACCGCCTCATCGAACTTAAAGGGGGTTTTGCCGTCGCCAGCCAAGGCAAGATCCTTGCCGAACTGGCACTTCCAATAGCCGGCCTGATGAGCCACCAACCCTTTGAAAGCATCACACAGAGCCTTGAGGAATTGCGCACCGCCGCCCACTCCCTGGGCTGCGCCCTGCCGGAGCCGTTTTTGCAGGTGGCGTTTCTTGCCCTTCCCGTTATTCCGCACCTGAAAATGACCGACAGGGGTCTGTTCGACGTCAATGAATTCAACTTTGTTAAATAGTGCGAAACCTGCTATTCCTGAACAGATTGAATAGCAGCGAGTAGCACTTCATGAGTCTTTCTTCGAAGTTTTTTGCCTGGCGTCACAAACTGCCACCCGCAACCCGCAAGGTCAAAAAGAGTACTGACAATATTGTCACCTCCTTTGACGGAGTGCGTCTGCTTACAGACATCTATTTCCCCGAAGGGGCCGGACCTTTCCCAACCATCCTCATTCGCACCGCCTACAAGCGCGCCGGTTTTGCCACCTATGCCCGCCTTTATGCCGAACGCGGATTTATCACCGTTTTGCAGGCCTGCCGGGGCACCGATGGCTCGGATGGCGAAATCGGCCCCTTGCTGCTGGAGCGCGAGGACGGACTGGCAACCCTTGACTGGCTCAAACAGCAGGACTGGTTCGACGGGCGGCTGGGGCTGACCGGCCCCTCCTATCTGGGTTATGTGCAATGGGCCATCTGCGACGAGTTGCCTGAAAAAAGCGCCATCTCCACCCAGATAGCGACCACCGAATATAAAAATGTCCTGTTCCCGCAAGGGGCGACCAACCTGCAATTCTGGCTTTCCTGGATGCAACTGGCCGAGGGCCTGCGCCTCTCCCCGCTCAAATTCATGTTTGGTGTGTTAACCGGCAAAGTGGAACGCAGAACAAAAAGCGCTTCCCTCAGCCAGCCCGTGATAGAGGCCGATATCGCCGCCACCGGGCACGAGGTTGAATTCTGGCGGCGCTGGATGCTCGATGCAGTCAAAAAAGACGAGCACTGGCAGACCCTGTCCCAGTCGGGCCGCATCGGGCCGGACACACCACCCAATTTTTTTGTTTCCGGCTGGTATGATTTCATCATCGACGAGTTGGTCGAGGACTACCAGCGCCTGCGCAAAAATGGCCATACACCCTACCTGACCATCGGCCCATGGACCCATGTGGAGCCCAAACTGATTGTGGAAAGCGTGCGGGCAACCCTGGCCTGGATGGCGGCCAAACTCAACGATGACCACTCCCAGTTACGCCCCAGACCCGTGCGGCTTTTCATTTCCGGCCTTGAGCAATGGCACGAATTTGACGCCTTTCCGCCCCCCGGCAGCGGACAGGTCAGCCATTTCCTCGGCCCCCGGGGCACCCTTGTTCCTGAACCGATTGAAGCTGTCGAACCTGCTCAATACCGCTATGACCCCAACGAGCCGACCCCCAATCTGGGAGGCGCGATTTTTGCCTTCACCGGTGCCGGACCCTTTGATAATTCCAAACTCGAAGCCCGCCCCGATGTCCTGACCTTCACCTCCGAACCGCTGGACAGCCCGCTCACCCTTGTCGGTCAGCCACAAGTCACCCTGTTCGCCGGCTCCAGCCTCGACAGAACCGATTTTTTCGCCCGTCTTTGTGATGTCTCGCCAGATGGAAAATCCACAAATATCTGCGACGGTTTTGTCCGCATTACCCCGCAAAGCCCCGGAAGACAGGCCGATGGCACCTATAAGCTGAACATCGTTCTGCACAACAGTGCCCGCCAGTTCAAGCCGGGCCATCGCCTGCGCCTGCAGGTCTCCAGCGGCGCGCATCCAAGAATTTCGCGCAATCCGGGAACGCTTGAAGAAGTGGACAAGCCCCCCCAAATGCTTGTTGCCGACCAGAGCATTTATTTTGATGCCAAACGCCCCAGCGAACTGATTTTGCCGATACTTCCGGCCGACAAGGGCTGACGCTTGGAATATCTTGCCCACAGCCCTTCCCTGCAAAAGGGAGCAGAGTTGATAGATGAAAAAGCCGCTCGATCGTCTGACCGATGAACTGTTTCCGCTGGGCGCCGGCATCGCCTCCCAGTTCGTCCACCAGATGTACTCTCTTCCCCCGGCCCGTTTTGGCGTGCGCACACAGCGCAATATTGAGGTCCCGGCCGCAGACGGTATTGCCCTGCTAACCGACATCTATACGCCAAAAGACAAGGGGGGCCACCCCACCCTTGTCATGCGCACCCCCTATGGCAGGTTTGGCTTTGGTGTTGTCGCCCAGATTTACGCCGAACACGGATTTCGTACGGTGCTGCAGGCCTGCCGGGGCACCGATGGCTCAGGGGGAGAGTTCAACCCGCTGGTCAACGAGCGCGAAGATGGCCTTGCCACCCTTGAGTGGATAAAACAGCAGGACTGGTTCGATGGCCGCCTTGGCACGACCGGCCCCTCCTATCTCGGATATGCCCAATGGGCGATTTGCGACGCGCTGCCTCAGGGCGCAGCCATTTCGGCAAAATCCACCTCCTCGGACTTTCAGAGCATCGTCTTTCCCAATGACGCCTTTTCCCTGCAACTCTGGCTGAGCTGGCTGCAAACCGTTGACGGGCTGGATAGCGAACTGTTCGGCATGACCCTGCGCATGGCCACCGGCGATGTGGAGCGGCGCACAAAATCCATTGCCATGCAATTGCCCCTGGCCGAAGCCGATGTCGCAGCAATTGGCAAGGTTTCGCCCTTCTGGCGTCAGTGGTTTGAACAGGCCATCGACAATCCCCCCTTCTGGGACGCACGTAGGCACACACAGCGCCTGGACGAAAACACCCCCCCCAACTGCTTTGTCACCGGCTGGTATGACTTGATGCTCGACGAGCATCTGGCCGACTATCAGCGCCTGGTTGCCGCGGGCCACACTCCGCACCTGACTATTGGCCGCTGGACCCATACGGATAATGAATTGCAGGGGGCCTGCCTCTCCCAGACCCTTTCCTGGATGAGCGCCCACCTGCTCGGCCAAAAGCACGCCCTGCGCAAGAAACCCGTACGCATCTATATTTCAGGTTCAGAAAAATGGCTGGAAAGCGACACGTTCCCCCCCGCCCCGACCAGCCCGGAAACATTTTTTCTGCGCGAAGCGGATTTTTTGGGGTTGGAGCCCGGCACACCGCCCGGCTCGACCAGCTATCGCTACGACCCCGCCGACCCAACCCCCAATATCGGCGGAGCCATATTCGCCTTTGTCGGGGCCGGGGCCCGCGACAACGAAAAACTGGAGGCCCGTGCCGATGTGCGCACCTTCACCTGCGCACCCCTTCACCAGGACCTTGTCATAATCGGCAACGCCCGGATTGTGCTTTATGTGCGTTCATCCCTTGAACACACCGACTTCTTTGTCCGCCTGTGCGATGTGGACCTGCATGGCGTCTCCACCAACATTTCCGATGCCATCATGCGCATGAAACCGGGCAAATTCAGCCCCGATGCAAAGGGCGTATGCAGACTGGAATTTCCCCTGCACGCCTGTGCTCACACTTTCCTCAAGGGCCACCGCATCCGGCTTCAGGTCTCCTCCGGTGCCCATCCCCGCTTTGCCCGCAATCTTGGAACGGACGAACCCATCGGCACCGCGACAAAAATGGTTGCCGCCGACCAGGAGATTTTCCACGGCAAGGAATACCCGAGCGCTGTCTCCCTGCCGGTCTGCAAAATATAGGTTCAGGACCCGTTAAACTCATCCATTCTGCGCAGGCGCGGGCTGGACCCAGTTTTCCGGTGAAGTGACGTTGGCGAGCAGGTGTAAGGGACGTCAGATAGCTGCCGGCAACGCGCAGTCAGAACATCCCGCACCGTCCCGGCCGCCGAGCCGGGACCTCAAGCCCCTTGCAGACTTGGCTCCGAACCTGATCCGGGGTCTGCCCACCCCTCAGGCGACAGTCTGTTTTATCCATTCGACACAGCGTTCAGCGATTTTTTCCCACCCCTTTTCTCCCAGCACCCAATGGGCGTTGTCGGGCAGAACCTCAAAGGTCGCCGTGTGGGAGAGCCGTTTGGCCATTGCCCCGACCACCGACACCGGAGTAATCCGGTCTTTGGCAGCGCCGATGATTAACAGGGGCATATCTATGTCCCCATAGGGCACAGCGGACCCCCTTTTGAAATCCAGGAACCAGTTGGCGATCTCAAAGGTGGCCCGCCCCGATTCCCAGACCATCTGGCCATAAAGGTCGCGCGCCTCCACTTCGCTGACATTGTTCAAAATGCCCTGACGCACTTCCTTGTAGGTCGGGAACGTGCCCTTGCGCCAGAACCCCCAGGTCAGCAGAGTGCGCAGGAATACCCTGATCGCGCTGGGTTGGAGGACCAGCACACCCGCCCCCGGCGCCGGTGTCAGTAACACACCCGCCCGGGCAAGCCCGCGCGCCACCAGCATCAGCGCCAGCAAGCCCCCCATGGAATGCCCCACCAGAACCGGTTTTTCGTCCAGCCCTTCAATCAGCGATTGCAAATCATCCGCATAGTCCACCAGACTGACCGTGCCGATGCCCTCTGGCTCCGGTCCGTGCGGCTCCACATCGTGAAACCTGAGGGCCGGAACATGGGTTTCAAAACCCGCTCCCTCAAAGACCACGCGATAATTTTCCCATACGTCGGGCCTGCTCCACATGCCATGGATAAGAACCAGCGGCGGCAATCCCATCACATCCTCCCCGGGGTGATTTCGTCACAGGTCCGCCCAGCATAGCGCGCTTTGCAATAATCGGGCAACGGCCATATCCCTCATGCGCGCCGGGGCAAAAGACCATCTCGAAAAACGAGGGGAGCCTTCCCCCCTTTCCCCCCGGGGAGAGGGCCGGGGTGAGGAGGCTTAGCCCGCCTTCTTTTCCAGCCGGGCCCGGTGCAAAATGGGTTCGGTATATCCCGAGGGCTGGTTTGCGCCCTCAAGCGCCAGTTCCAGCGCCGCCTTGAACGCCAGCGAAGTTTCAAAATTGCCCGTCATCTTTTCATAAGCCACATCGCCCGCGTTCTGAGCATCCACCACCTCGGCCATGCGTTCAAAACAGGCCCTGACCTGTTCCTTGCTGACCACCGAGTGCATCAGCCAGTTGGCAATATGCTGGGAGGAGATGCGCAAGGTCGCCCGATCCTCCATCAGCCCCACATCGTTGATGTCGGGCACCTTGGAACAGCCCACCCCCTGGTCGATCCAGCGCACCACATAACCCAGAATCCCTTGCGCATTATTGTCAAGCTCACGGGCAATTTGTTCTTTGTTCAGGCTGGCTCCGTCAATCACCGGCATCGAGAACAATTCGGAGAGCCCCGGTGTTTTTTCATTGTGGCGACGGCGCTGGGCCTCAAACACGTCCACTTCATGATAATGCAGCGCGTGCAGGGTCGCAGCGGTTGGCGAAGGCACCCAGGCGCAGTTGGCCCCCTGATTGGGCTGGGCCCCTTTTTGCGCCAGCATGTCGGCCATTTCATCGGGCATTGCCCACATGCCCTTGCCGATTTGCGCTCTTCCCGACAGCCCGCATTTCAGCCCGACAAGCACATTGCGGTCCTCGTAGGCTGCAAGCCACTTTTCGGCCTTGATATCAGCTTTGGGCGGCACCGGACCAGCTTTCAGCGAGGTGTGGATTTCATCCCCCGTGCGATCCAGAAACCCGGTATTGATGAAAAACAACCGCTCCCTGGCCGCGAATATGCAGGCTTTCAGGTTGGCCGATGTGCGCCGTTCTTCATCCATGATGCCGATTTTGATCGTGTTGGGAGCCAGACCCAGCATCTTTTCAACAAGGCCGAATGTATCGCACGCCAGTCGCACTTCGTCCGGTCCGTGCATCTTTGGTTTGACGATGTAGATGGAGCCGGTTGTGCTGTTGCGCGGACCTTTGGTTTTTTTCAAATCGTGCAGGGCACAAAGGCTGGTCACAGCAGCGTCGATTATACCCTCACCAGCCTCGCGCCCTTCCGCATCCAGCACCATGCCCGTGGTCATCAGATGGCCCACATTGCGCACCAGCAACAGCGCCCGGCCTTTGAGCGTCAGCGTCGAACCGTCCGGGCGCACATAGGTGCGGTCCGGGTTCAGCGCCCGCGCGACCGTTTTACCCCCCTTTTCAAAACTTTCCCTGAGGTCGCCCCGCATCAGGCCAAGCCAGTTGCGATAGACCCCCACCTTGTCGGAGGCATCAACGGCAGCAACACTGTCCTCGCAATCTTCAATGGTGCTCAGCGCCGCCTCTACAATGATGTCGGACAGCCCTGCCCGGTGCGCCGAGCCGATTTTGCTTGCGCCATCAACCACCAGTTCCATATGCAACCCGTTATGCACCAGCAGAATGCGCAATTTTTCCCCGTCCGAAGCATAACCGGCAAAGGCATTTTTGTCGGCCAGATGCGCCGCCCTGCCCCCGGCGGTTTCCATGGAGAGTTGCGCCCGCCCCTCAATGCGGTCGATACTGTATTTCACCACGTCGGCATGGCTGGCCCCTTTTAAGGGGAAAGCTTCGTCAAGACAGGTCGCAGCCCGGGCAAAAACCTCGTCGCGCCGCTTCGGGTTAAACGCCTTTCCCGGTACCAGTTCCCCTTCCCGCGAAATGGCATCGGTGCCATAAAGTGCATCAAACAAAGAGCCCCAGCGCGCATTGGCAGCGTTCAGGGCATAGCGGGCGTTGGATACCGGCACCACCAGTTGCGGCCCGCAAATGCTGGTAATTTCCGGGTCCATTTCCCTCGGGCTGATTTCAAAATCCCCCGGTTCCTCAACCAGATAGCCAATCTCGCGCAAAAAATCCTCATAGCCCGCCGGGTCCACGGCAACGGGGCCGTTTGCCTCGTGCCAGGCGTCGATTTTTTCCTGCAATTCCTCACGAACCGCCAGCAGTTCCCGATTACGCGGCCCCAACTTTGTCACCAGCTCCCCCAGCCCGTCCCAGAACTGTGTGGCTTCAATGCCGGTGCCGGGCAGCGCCTCGCTTTCGATAAAATTCCTGAACTGTTCGTCAACGCTGAGATTGGACGGAGCGGAAAATGTCATGGAAGCAACCTTGAAACAAACGAGCCGGAAAATATTCCCGGCCCGTTTAGCTTTTTTGCGCCGCTTTATCCAGCGTGCCGAACCCGCATTCCACAATATCGGCGGTGCGGCTTCAAAACTGCGCCGCCTCCGTGGACTCCGCCATGGCCATTGTAGAGGACTTGCCCTGTCCGACAGCCAGCGACACCGCATCAAAATACGAGGTTCCAACCTCGCGCTGATGACGCATGGCGCTGAATCCGTCGGCCTCGGCTCCGAACTCGGCCTGTTGCAACGCGCTATAGGCTTTCATGCCCTCGGCGGCATAGTTGCGCGCCAGATTGAAGGTGGAAAGCGCCAGATTGTGAAAACCCGCCAGCGTGATGAACTGATATTTATAGCCCATCGCCCCAAGCTCACGCTGGAATTTTGCCAGTTCCGATTCGCCCATATGTTTAGCCCAGTTGAACGAAGGCGAGCAGTTATAGGCCAGCATCTGCTCGGGGTACTGGCGCTTGATGGCCTCGGCGAACCGGGCCGCATCGGCAAGGGAAGGGGTCGAAGTCTCGCACCAGATGAGGTCGGCATAAGGGGCATAGGCCAGCCCGCGGGCAATGGCGCATTCAAATCCCCCTTTCATCTGGTAAAAACCTTCCTCGGTACGTGTCCCCGTGATGAAGGGCGCATCATATTCGTCCACGTCCGAGGTGATGAGCCGCGCCGCTTCAGCATCGGTGCGCGCCATAATCAGGGTTGGCACCCCCATCACGTCGGCGGCCAGCCGGGCCGCATTCAGGGTTTTGACAAACGTCTTTGTCGGCACCAGAACCTTGCCCCCCAAGTGCCCGCATTTCTTTTCCGAAGCCAGCTGGTCCTCAAAATGCACCGCCGCCGCACCAGCTTCAATCATCGCCTTCATCAACTCGAACACGTTCAGCGCCCCGCCAAATCCGGCCTCCGCATCTGCGATAATGGGCACAAAATAATCAAGATCAGTGGTTTCCAGCCCGTCAAATCTCTCCATTGTCTGAATTTGATCGGCCCGCTGCAATGCCTTGTTGATCCGCTTTACCACCGCGGGAACGCTG
>DROE01000326.1 GCA_011322005.1 Devosia sp. | reverse complement strand
TGAGATAGTGATCTTGCTCCCTCCAATTTCAAAATAGGCCCACAAACCGGTGAGATAGGGAACCGCCTGTCCCAGCGAGAGCAGCCCGGCAAACGCGGCAATAAACACACCAAACCCTGCAACCGAAATCGGGTCGACCCGCATGGCCCGGCGCACTTCCTCAACACCAACGGCGATACCGTAAATCGCAACCGCGGATGCTGCTATCAAACCACCGATAAAGCCTCCGCCCGGCTCGTTGTGCCCACGCAGGAGCACGAAAACCGAGAACACAATCATGATGGCAGTCAGCGCCGGGGCAATCGTCTTGAAGATTACAGTTCTCATGCGGACGCCTTTCGTGCTGAAGCGCGCCCGGAAACCCTAGCGGGTCTGGGGGCGGCTTTCCTTTTGCGGCCCGGCCCGCCGCGAGGCCGTTTTTTTGCACCCACGCCGGTTTGCGGTCCCCCGCCACGAATGCGGATCAGCGCCAGAATGGCAACGCCGGTAGTCATGACCACGGCGATTTCACCAAGCGTGTCCAGGCCGCGATAGTCGACCAGAATAACATTTACGATATTGCTGCCGTGCGCCAGCGGCACGCTGGTCTGAGCAAAAAACTCGGACAGGCGCATATCAAGGGGCGTTTGCAACACGGTGATCATGAGCATCGTAACCCCGGCTCCGCTGAGAAGAGCCAGACCACCGTCACGCAAGAGATCCAGAGGCTCGCGGCTGTCGCGCTGATCCAGATGCAGGCGGGTCATGACGAGGGCCAGAATGACGACCGTCAGGGTTTCAACCATAAACTGGGTAAAACCAAGGTCGGGCGCACCAAACAGAATGAAGAACATTGCAACGGCAAACCCCTGTATGCCCAGTGATACGATGGCGACCAGACGTGTTCTTGCAACCACGACGGCGGCAAGGCCGATTATTGCAATGACAAAGACCGCCCATTCATAAAAGGTCATCGTCCTGACATCACCCACGCCAGGCAGAGTGAAGGTCCCCCACATGGGAACGAGCAGAGCGGCAGCAAAGGCCACAAATACGACCACCAGATAGAGCTCAAGCCGTCCGTGGTGCCAGAGCCGTGTCAGGCGGTCTGAAAACCTGATCAGCCCAAACATCAACCAATCAAATCCGGCGTCGAACGACCAGCCCAGATCGCGGGCAAATTCCCGCAACCGGGTGCGAATGACACTGATATTCAAATAGATAACCACACCCAGAACCCAAGTCAGGGCTGAGATGACAAACGGCGTGGAGGTAAGCATCCCGAAAGAATAGTAAAGATTGCTTTCGACCTTGAAATTGTAAATGGATGCGGCTGTGGGTTCCAGAACGTTGTGAGAAAAGTATCCAAGTTGGGTTCCCGCCCAAATGGAAAACCCACCCAGCACCAGCGCACCGGCCCACAGGGAGAAGCTTCCTTCGTGGGGCTTGAGAGGCGTGGGCTTTGGCTCGCCAAAAAAAACCTTGAGCAGGATAGCCAAGCCCACCGCCATCATCATCGCGTTACCCAGCACCATAACAATCACCAGGCTGAGATTGACCAAAAACAGATTGTCCCAGATGCCGGTAAAGGACAAGACTGCATACATCTCCTCCTTTGCAAAGAAAGCAACTGTCAACGGAAGGCCCGCCATGCCGGCGGCGGCGGCCACCGCTGCGACAAAAGTAACGGGCATGGTACGCCACAGGCCGCCAAGGGCAGTGATATCTCGGGTTCCGGTACCGTGATCAACAGCCCCGGCAACCATAAAGTAGGCGCCTTTGTAGAAGGCATGCCCGATCAGATAGAGAACCGCGGCAAGAATGGCCTCTTTGGTGCCAATTCCAATGAGAATGACCAGCAAGCCAAGCGAAGCGACGGTTGTTTGCGCCAGCATCTGCTTGAGGTCGGTTTGCCTGAGCGCTGTTGCGGCACCCCACAAAAGGGTGACTGAGCCGACCAGGGTCAGAGCCACAGCCCATTCCACGGTTCCACCCAGAATAGGCGAAAAACGCGCCAGCAGGTAGATTCCGGCCTTCACCATTGTAGCTGAGTGCAGGTAGGCGGAAACCGGAGTTGGCGCCTCCATGGCGTTTGGCAGCCAGAAATGGAAGGGAAACTGGGCTGATTTTGTGAATGCGCCAATCAGTACCAGGCCCAGTAGAACCGGATAGACCGCCTGCTCCCTGATGGCAGGACCAAATTGGAATATTGAGGAAAGCTCCCAGAGGTCCGTCATGCGATTGAGCAGCAGCAATCCTGCCAGCAAAAACAGCCCTCCCCCGCCCGTTATCACTAGTGCCTGTATTGCAGCGCGCCGGGAAGCCTGACGCACGTGGTCAAACCCGATAAGCAGGAACGATGTAATGGCAGTCAACTCCCAGAATACGAACAGCGTGATCAGACCGTCCGCCAGCACCAGCCCGAGCATCGACCCCATGAACATCAGCATGAAAGACAGGAACCGCCCCTGGTGCGCGTGCCCCTTCAGGTAGGCTCCCGAATAAAGTATGATGAAAAAACCGATGCCCGAAATCAGCAGTGCAAAGGTCAGGCTCAGCCCGTCGACAAAAAACGAAAACCGCAACCCGTAGGCGGGAATCCAGTCGAATCCTGCAGAAATAAACTGCTTGTCGGCCATGGATTCAACAAAGGAAAGCAAATAGACAAAGATTGAGGCCGGAACAATTGCCAACACCCAGCCCGTAGAGTCCTTGGTGAACCTGTACAGCAGCGGTGCCAACAAAGCGGCAAAAAAGGGCGCGAGAGCAACAAGGCTAAATCCTACGTCCAGATCGGAACTCAAGAGCAACCTCTTTGTTTCTGCGCATTTTGAGCGCAAAATGGCGCCCGTCGAATCATATGCCCAATTTAGCGTCTCACCGGGGGAGAGCAAGCCGGTGGGGCGTGGTTTCGCGGCGGTTACCACAGCAAACTGTGCCGACAAGACCGATTAATCATCGCAACAGCCAAGTGTGGCGTCTATATGGTTGTCAGCAAGGCTCGCAAGAGGGGAGGAGGCAAATGGCAAAGACAGGAAAATCTGACGAATATTGGCGGGCAAAGCTAAGCGGGGAGCAATATCGCGTGACCCGAAAGCACGGCACCGAGCCGGCATGGTCGCACCCTCTGAACGAGGAGAAACGAGCAGGCGTCTATTCCTGTGTCTGCTGCGGGGCGGCCTTGTTCTCTTCAGAGGCCAAATATGATTCGGGTTCCGGCTGGCCCAGTTTTTTCCAGCCCGCCACGGAGAGTGCGGTCAGTTCTCGCGCGGACCGCTCCTTGTTCATGCGCCGGACCGAGATTCATTGCACAAGATGTGAGGCGCATCTGGGCCATTTGTTCGATGACGGACCTCAGCCCACCGGGCTGCGCTATTGCATGAATGGCACGGCTCTTACATTTGATCCTGACGAATAGGATCAAAGCTCAATCTCCGACAGAACTACATTGGATCATGTTATGCCCGAACCTACCCCGCCAATCGCCGCGAAAAAGCCGCATAAATCCACGAATCACGGATTTTCCCGTGAGGATCCCTATCATTGGCTCAGGGCCGCCAACTGGCAGGAGGTGATGCGAAACCCGGACGTGCTTGACCCGGATATCAGGGCATACCTTGATGCGGAAAACGAGTATTTTTCGGAAGCGTTTAACGAAAAAACCAAAGATTTACAGGAGAAAATTTACAGGGAAATTCGCGGTCGCATCAAGGAAGATGATTCTGGAGTTCCCAGCCCGGACGGCGATTTTGCCTATTTCTCGCGCATGGAGACCGGCGGACAATACCCCATCCTGGTGCGTACGCTGCGAAACGGGGGAGATGAGCAGGTTCTGCTCGACTGCAATGTTGAGGCGGGCGAGGGCTATTTTGGCTTTGCCGGTGCCAGACACGACCCCGCCCATCAGTATCTGGCCTGGGCGGCTGATCGCAACGGCTCGGAATATTATACAATCAAAGTGCGCGACCTGAAGAGCGGCCGCGATCTTGAAGACATCATCGAAAAATCAGCCGGTGGCGCGGTCTGGTCGGCAGACAGCAAGAGCCTTTATTACACTGAACTGGATGAAAACCACCGCCCGTTCCGGGTGCGCCGGCATGCCATTGGCACGGGCCAGTCCGAGGATGAAATTATCTATGAAGAAAAGGACAGCGGTTTTTTCGTCGGGGTCGACAAAACCCTGTCGGGTAAATTCATTGTCATAAATGCCCACGATCACCAGACCTCGGAAATCCGGTTGATCGATAGCCAGGAAGGCGGTGCTCCGTTCCTTGTGGCGCAACGAAAAACCGGGCGCGAATACGATGTCGATGAGCGTGAAGGAACACTTTTTATCCTGACCAACGACAGCGGGGCCGAAGATTTCAAGATTGTAACCGCCGACATTTCTTCTCCGGGTGCGAAAAACTGGCAGGATATCGTACCTCACCGGCCCGGCACTCTCATTCTTGCAAGTTTTGTGATCAGGAACCATCTGGTCCGGCTTGAACGCGCAGAGGGGCTGCCGCGCATAATTGTGCGCAATCTTTCAAACGACAGCGAATCCGAAATCGCCTTTGAGGAGGAAGCCTACAGTCTTGGCGTTTCAGCAGGTTACGAATTTGATACCAGCGACATCCGTTTTACCTATTCTTCACCCACCACGCCTTCGCGGGTATTTGACTATGACCTTGAAACCGGCGCGCGCACCCTGCGCAAGGAACAGGAAGTCCCTTCCGGCCACAACCCCAAAGACTATATCACCCGACGCATTTTTGCCGAGGCGACGGACGGGGAGAAAATCCCCCTCACCCTGCTCTATCACAAGGATACCAGACTGGACGGCTCGGCCCCCTGCCTGCTCTATGGGTACGGAGCCTATGGCATTTCCCTGCCGGCAAATTTTTCCGTTGCCAATCTTTCATTGGTGGACAGGGGATTTGTCCATGCCATCGCCCATGTACGGGGCGGCAAGGACAAGGGATATAACTGGTACGCTCAAGGACGACGCGAGCACAAAACAAATACCTTCTCCGATTTCA
This sequence comes from Devosia sp., assembly GCA_011322005.1. Lineage (GTDB taxonomy): Bacteria > Pseudomonadota > Alphaproteobacteria > Rhizobiales > Devosiaceae > DROE01. The sequence goes on along the minus strand of DROE01000326.1, from coordinate 988 downwards.
TCTCATCCGCTGAGCATCTGATCGCGGAGGATTTTACTTCCAAAGGCAAAATCGTGGCGCAAGGGGGCTCTGCCGGGGGCATGCTCATGGGTGCAGTTGCCAATATGCGCGCCGACCTGTTTGCAGGGGTCATCGCGCAGGTGCCGTTTGTCGATGTGCTCACCACCATGCTCGACGATACATTGCCACTGACACCGCCCGAATGGCCCGAGTGGGGCAATCCCATCGCTTCAAAGGAAGACTTTGATCGCATCCGTTCCTACTCGCCCTATGACAATGTTCAGGCTCAATACTATGCCCCCATGCTGGTTCTGGCCGGGCTTACCGACCCCCGCGTCACCTATTGGGAACCGGCAAAATGGGTAGCGCGCCTGCGTGCCAGCAAAACCGACGACAATCCCCTGTTTCTGAAAACCAACATGGAGGCGGGACATGGCGGGGCAACCGGTCGCTTTGAGAGAATAAAGGAAACCGCCCTGACCCAGGCATTTGCCCTGTGGGCCGCCAATAACAAAAATTTTGAAGGCCTTGACTGATTGTCGCACCTGACACAATAACCTGAAGACAGAAATGACCAGCGCGAACTCCCTGCGTTACCGCTCCAACATCTGAGGAGGCCAAAATGGCTTTTGAACTTCCCGACCTGCCCTATGCCTATGACGCGCTTGACCCATTCATGTCAGCGGAAACCTTTGAATACCATCACGACAAGCACCATCAGGCCTATGTGACCAACGGCAACAAGCTGCTTGAGGGGTCGGGCCTTGAAGACAAGAGCCTCGAAGAGGTGGTCAAAGGCTCGTTTGGTACCAATGCCGGTCTGTTCAACAATGCAGCCCAGCATTATAACCATCTGCACTTCTGGAACTGGATGAAGCCCGACGGTGGTGGCGCCATTCCGGGCAATCTTGAAGCAAAGATCAATGCCGATCTGGGCAGTGTCGCCGCGTTGCGCGACGCTTTCATTGCCGCGGGCACAACCCAGTTC
>DROE01000325.1 GCA_011322005.1 Devosia sp. | reverse complement strand
TGGTCTGTACTTCAAAAACACGCTCATCATCGTGTTGCTTATTTTGAGCGTACAAATGGTTACCATTACGCTGGCGGGATTTGCCTTCGCCAACTATCGTTTCGGCGGTCAGAAGACCATCCTGTTTTTGATTTTGCTCCAATTGATGATTCCCACCACTGCCTTGCTGGTGCCCAATTTTGCGACCATCCGGTGGCTGAATTTGTACGATACCCGTCTGGCGATTGCCATTCCTTACTTTGGCTCTGCTTTTGGGACTTTCCTCATGCGGCAGGCCTTCCTTGAAGTGCCCCGTGACCTGGTGGATGCCGGTGTGATGGATGGCTGCTCCTGGTGGCAGTTGCTTTGGAATGTTTACTTGCCCCCAAGTATTCCTACCCTGACGGCTTTTGGTCTCTCCTCCGTGGCCTGGCATTGGAACGAATTTCTCTGGCCTTTGATTGTTACCAAGAGCGATGCTGCCCGTCCCCTCACTGCCGGGCTGGTGCGCTTTACCCAACTGGGGGAAATCGGGGCGCAATGGTCGTTGCTCAGTGCTGCCACCTTGTTGGTAGCCGGGCCTCTTTTCCTGGCGTTTCTCGTCTTCCAGCGGCGTTTTATCGAGAGTTTCTTGCATTCCGGGTTGAAGTAAGCCCCGAAAATGAATCGCCCTCGTCCCAGACGGGGGCGATTTGCTTTTGGGTAGTGGTCAAGTGGTAAGGGGGGCTCAACTTGATACTGTGGTATCATAGCATGGTAAAGTAGATAATTATCTAACGAAGTATCACTTTTGCAATATCACTTTGGGAGCGCCATGCAATTCGCAAGAACCTGGCCCGGCGCACTGCGCGCCATGCGGCATTACAATTTCCGCCTGTTTTTCTTCGGGCAACTGGTTTCGGTCATCGGCACGTGGATGCAATCAACGGCGTTGCAATGGTTGGTTTACCGTATCACCGGTTCGCAGACCAGTCTGGGGCTGGTCACTTTCGCCAATTTTCTGCCGGTGTTGATTCTTTCGCTGTTCATGGGGGTAGTGGTAGACCGATTTCCCCGCCGCACCCTGATTGTCTTCACCCAGACCTGGTTCATGCTTATGGCGGTCGCTCTTGCCGCTCTTACCTGGCTGAGGATTGTGCAGTTCTGGCACATTCTGACCCTTTCGCTGTTTCTGGGAGTGGCAAATGCCCTGGATATGCCCGCCCGGCAGGCCTTTGTGGTGGAGATGGTGGACGGCGACAAGCACGACATCATGAACGCTATCGGCCTGAATTCCACGCTTTTCAACCTGGCGCGCATCATTGGCCCGGCCATCGGCGGGATGGTGGTCGCCCGCCTGGGCGAGGCTCCGGCCTTTGCCATCAACGCGGTCACGTTTCTGGCGGTCATCACCGCACTGCTGCTGATGCACCTGCCGCCGCCTGTCCTGGCTGACCGGCGCACCGCACCGTTGGATAATTTGAAAGGCGGCCTGCGCTATCTGGTGGGAGAGCGGGCGATTTTCGGGCTGGTTGCTATGGTGGCGCTCTTCAGCATGATGGGCTTCGGGGCGCTCACCCTCCTGCCGGTTTTCGCCAAAGACATCCTCCACACAGGGGCGGAAGGCTTCGGGCAGATGCTGGCGATGCAGGGCATCGGGGCGCTGGGGGGCGCGCTGACTCTCATCCTGTTCGGCGACCGCCTGCCCAAAGGGCGCATGTTGCTCCTGGCACGGGTTTTGATTGGTCCGGCCATCGCGGGGCTGGCGCTCTCGCGCAATGTGACCCTGACCATGGGGTTGATGGTCGTCCTCGGCTATTCGTTCATTGTGCAACTGATTTTCACCAACACCCTCATCCAGATTTTGGTCCCCGACGACCTGCGCGGGCGCGTTTTGAGCACCTATACCTGGGCGTTGGGCGGTTTCTATCCCCTTGGCTCCCTGTTGACAGGGTTCATCGGAGACCACATTGGGGCGCCCAATGCCGCCCTTCTCTCCGCCGTGGCCTGTCTGGGATTGGTGGTTTTCAATCTTGTGAAATTCCCCGAGATGCAGAGGTTGTAAAAAAAAAAAGCGCAAAGAGAGTTTTCTGCCATATCAAAATCCCCGACTGCCCGACTGGAGATTTCTTATCACCGCATCTCAGCACGCCGCGAATGCCTTGTGCGCTGCCTCTATCGTGCGGGCAATTTCCGCCTCGCCGTGCGCGGTGGAAATGAACCCGGCTTCGAATTGCGAGGGGGCGAGGTAAACGCCGTTTTCCAGCATGACGGTGAAGAATTTTCCGAAGCGGTCGGTATCGCAGGTTTTGACCGTCGTCCAGTCTCGGATGGGCGTTTCGGTGAAGAAGGTCGCGAACATTGTCCCGACGCGCGTCTGCTGGATGGGGATTCCCGCTTCCCGTGCCGCCTGCCCGATTCCCTCCGTCAGCGCCGCGGCGCGGCGTTCTAATCCATCCCAAACGCCCGGTTTTTGCAACTCCCGCAGCGTGACGATGCCCGCCGTCATCGCCAGCGGATTGCCCGAAAGCGTCCC
>DROE01000324.1 GCA_011322005.1 Devosia sp. | reverse complement strand
TGGCTCCAGACATCCACAGACAACACCTGGTATTGGGATGGGAACAAAACTCCAAGGGCAGACGATGGTTGCGCCACGCCGAAATCTCCTCCGCGGCGATCGCCCTGATAGCGCAACCGGATAGGAAAACAATGATAGCGGGCAGCTGCGGCGGCATGCGACCGGACCTTGGTCGGGAAGAAGATTGAGCGCTGATAGAGCACTACAGCTTGTTCAGGCACACGGACGGGTGCCGGAGTAATAGCCCTTGGTATCGGTATCACAATTGTCGCGCAGCGCACACGAAACGGACTGTTATTTCAAGGCAAGAACCGCTGCAACCGGCGCAAAAAAAGCCCGGTGATAGACCGAAGCGCCAAGAGCGTTCAGTGCGGTAATGTGCTGTGTGGTGCCATAGCCCTTGTGCGAGGAAAATCCGTACTCCGGAAAACAACCGTCCATGATTGTGCACATGCGATCGCGGGTGACTTTGGCAACAATTGAGGCCGCAGCAACAGATAGTGAGCGCCTGTCGCCTTTGATGATGGCTTTGGCCGGGCAGGGCATTAAATCGGGAACGTCGCGCCCGTCCACAAGCGCATAATCGGGTGGCAGAGAAAGGCTTCCGGCGGCTTTGGCCATGGCCCAGAGGGTTGCGCCGCGTATGTTGAGGTTTTCGATTTTTGCAGGCGGTGCGCTGACGATTGTTATTCTGGCGCACAGAATAATTTGCTCAAAAACCGCCTCCCGCCTTTTGGCGCTCAGTTTTTTGGAATCGTTCAGCCCGTCTGGAATATTCTCCGGGTCAAGCATGACCGCCGCGACAACCACCGGTCCTGCCAGGGGTCCGCGCCCGGCCTCGTCGATTCCGGCAATACGCATAAAACCCTGCGCCATAAGCTGACGTTCAAGGTTGAAATCCGGTTTGGGTACAGCTTTTTTGCTTAAAGAATCGGGGCGCATCATAGCTCAAACTTGCCCGCAACAGAGTCGAACGCAAGCGCAAACCGGTTGAACTGCGTCAGGTTTTAACTGAAACGGTCTGGCCGCGAAGAGCGGCCCGGCGCCCATGCGCCGCCCTCGCGGAGCCATGTGTGCAACACACTGGCGCGAGCGAAAACAACAAAAGCGACCCCACTAAAACCAGACAGGTTCCAAGCCCTAAAACAGGCTGAGCTGATTGCTCTCAATTTCGGGTGCACAGAACAGGTCGGTCCTTAGAACCGGAGGTTGTTTGCTCAGCCCAAGTCGTTCAACCACCCGCTCAAAGCGTTGCTCCATGATGACCGCATAGGCCCCCTGTCCCCGCATGCGGGTGCCGAAACGGGGGTCGTTTTCGCGTCCACCCCGCACTTCCCGAATGAGGTTGAGCACATGGGAAACCTTGTTCGGATAATAGCGCAGCAGCCACTCCCTGAAGATGTCTTTCACCTCTCCGGGCAGCCTGAGCATGATGAAGTTGGCGCCAACCGCCCCCTGCGACGCCGCTGCTTCAAGAATACGCTCCAACTCCATATCATTGATGGCCGGGATCATCGGAGCGGCCAGCACATGAGTGGGAATGCCAGCCTCACAGAGCAGGCGAATGGCCTCAAGTCGCTTTGCCGGGGCAGAGGCGCGCGGCTCCATCCAGCGCGAGAGCTTGCGGTCCATTGAAGTCACAGAAATGGCCACCGAGACCAGATTGTCTTTTGCCAACTGGGTGAGCAGGTCCAGATCGCGAATAACAAGCGCTGACTTGGTGGTTATGGCCACCGGATGGCGTGTTTCGAGCAAAACCTTCAGCAGGCCACGCATAATCTTGTGCTTCCTCTCAAGCGGCTGGTAGGCATCGGTATTGGTGCCGATGGCCAGAAGTTTTGGTCTATAACGTGCGCGCGAAAGCTCCCGGCGCAGCAACTCAACCGCGTTGGTTTTAACGTAAATATCCCGCTCGAAATCTATACCGGCAGAATGGCCAAGATAGGCATGGGTCGGTCGCGCATAACAATAGGAACAGCCATGGGCGCAACCCCGATAGGGGGTTATGGAGCGCTCAAAATGCAGGTCAGGGGAAGAATTGCGGGTTATGATGCTTCGCGCCCGTTCCACATGCTCTACCGTTTCAAAGGGCAAAACCGGGTCCGCCGACCAGCCGTCGTCAAACACCTCGCGCTGGTTGGTTTCAAACCTGCCGCTACGATTGCTTTGTGCGCCCCGGCCCCGGATATATCTGGGATCCACAACAGGACGATGCAGCACATCAGCGTCCCTGCTGCTTGCCAAACGTTCGATGGCTTCAAATGAGGGCGCAACACTTGGACCCATGATTTTTCTCCCGGTCGCAGCGATTTCGAATCAAAACCGCAATTTCAGTGGACCGGAACATAGATCAAAAACCAGAACAAAAGAAGAACAAATTAGCCCGCTTGTTTTTTCATATGCTCGCCGAGCCGGGGCATCAGTTCAACAAAATTGCACGGCCCGTGGCGATAATCGAGCTGGTGGCGGATGATGCCCTCCCAACCGTCGCGGCAGGCCCCTTTGGAGCCGGGCAGGCAGAAAATGAAGGTGGTTGCGGCAAGGCCGGCGGTTGCGCGGGACAAAAGTGTTGATGTGCCGATTTTTGTCGACGAATAGGTATGAAACAGCACCGAAAACCCGTCCATGCGTTTGTCAAACAGGGGTTCGACCGCTTCGGGGGTCACATCAAAGCCGGAAAACCCCGTGCCCCCGGTGGTGATGACCACATCGACCCCCTCATCGGCAACCCAAGCCTGCACCCAGGCGCGGATAGCGGCAACATTGTCCTTGACGATTGCCCGCTCGGCACAGTTGTGTCCGTCCGCTTCAATCATCTCTTTGAGCAGGGCACCGCTGGTATCGGTTTCAAGCGTCCGGGTGTCCGAAACCGCAAGCACCGCAATGTTCAGAGCCACAAATTCTTTGTCTTCATTGGTTTTTGAAGGAAACATGGGTCTTAAACTCCATTGTTTTGAGGAGAGGGGGGCAGTTCATCGGCCCGCGGGTCCAGGGCAACCGTTGCCAGCGTGGTGTTTTTGCCCATGGGCACGTTGAGGAAGGGGGAGCGGTCCTCATCCATGTCAACCGGCCGGACCAGCATGCGGATGAAGGCTAGAATAGCCAGCAGGGCATGAAAGCCGGCAGTGACAAGAAACAGGGAAACCGGCGGCATTTGGTTCATTACAGCAGCCGCGATGACGGGGCCAACTGCAAGACCGCACCCAAGGGTAAGCAACATCCCCGCGGCAACGGTTGCAAAATCGCCCTCGGCCGCCGAATCGTTGGCATGGGCCACTGCTACGGCGTAAACAGGATAGGCTGCAAAGCCATATAAGCCAAACAGCACATAAAGGGGCCATCCCGCCCATGGGTTTACCCATACCGTTATGAGGCCAATCGCCGCTGCCAGCAGGCTCGCGCCAATGATAACCCAGCGGCGGTCAACACTGTCCGAAAGCCGACCGAACGGTAGCTGAGAAATCGCTCCCATGATGATGGCAACACTCATCATCTGGGCAATGTCGGCAGCACCCAGCCCTTGCAGGAAGCCAAAAACCGGAGCCAGCGTTCCAAAGGTGCCATTGGCAATGCCCACGCAAAAGCTGGCAATCACCGCTATGGGCGAGGTGCGCATGAGAAGGGCGAAATTTATTCTGGCCGATGCGAGGGGGCGGGGTTGGGGTTTGGTGGTCAACGCTGTGGGCAGCATGGCTGTAATCAGCGCCAGGGCGCCGACCACGAACGGCAGATAGCCCGAAATCCCGGTAACAGACATGGACAATTGCCCAAGGGTCGAGGCGGCCATATTTATCATCACATAGGTGGAAAAAATGGTGCCTCGGTTCTTGTTTTCGGCGGTCTCATTGAGCCAGCTTTCAACGATCATTGCGGCGCCCGAAAAGCAGAAGCCCGAGAAGATACGCAGAACTATCCAGCCCACATCGCTTATCCATAACAGATTGAGCAATATGGTGATGGTGCCCACCGCCGCCATCACCGAATAAGAGCGGATATGGCCAACCCGGCGCACCAGCATCGGCACCATAATCGAGCCGGCGATGAACCCCACCGACCAGCCGGTTCCGATCAACCCCAGGGAGAAGACCGAGAAACCTTCATCCGCCCCGCGAACCGAAAGCAACAGACCCTGCAAACCGCCTCCGAACATCAGCAATGCTGAGGACAGAAAAAGCGCCTGAATTTTCAATATGCTGGACATCCTACAGCCGTATACCGGGAACGGTGGTGGCGCAATGAAGGATTGCGCGCGGGGCCTGTGTTGCGCGAACGGCCATGTCAGTCGGGCTCCCCGTTCAAACCCAACTCTTCAACACAGGTCGCAAGGGCAAGCATGTCCTGCCAAGCCTGACGTTTTTGTGCTGGCTGACGCAACAAAAATGCCGGGTGCAGCGTTGGCATGGCTTTGGTGGAGTGGGAGCCGACCTTGATGTCCCGCCAGCGCCCCCGGGTTTTAAGAATTGAGAGTTTTTCCTCAAACATGGTCTGGGTCGCCGCCGCCCCCAGCGTAACGATGATTTTTGGCGCGACCAACTCCACCTGGCGCACCAGAAACGGCAGGCAAAGACTGATTTCCATAGGAGAAGGCGTGCGGTTGCCCGGCGGGCGCCAGGGCACGGTGTTGGCAATATAGACACTAGTGCGGTCGAGCCCGATCGCCCGGAGCATGCGGTCAAGAAGCTGACCCGAGCGCCCCACGAACGGTTTGCCCTGCAAGTCTTCGTCGCGCCCCGGTGCCTCACCTATAAGCATGATTTTCGCTTTGGGGTTACCGTCGGCGAACACCGTGCGTGTGGCCCGCAGTTTTAACCCGCAACCCTGATAGTTTTCGAGGCACGCCCGCAGTTCTTCAAGGTTATTGGCCCCCTGCGCCAGTTCTTCAGCCTCGGCTGGCTCGGCGTTTGTTGATTGCGCCACAGGGGGCGTCGAGTTGCGCGAAGCCGGGGCCGGGCGGGCAGCGGCAGTCCTTAGTGGTGCAGAACCGGTGTTGGAAGAAGAGCCGGGCCTGACCGGAACCGCTGGTGCCCCTCGCTCGGCAAACCGGTCAACAGGACGCTCAGCCACCGCAATATCGACACCCGCTGCCCGATACCATTTCAGCATCGCCAGCAATTGTTCGGAACTGTGGACGTTGTCGTCCGGGTGCTCGTCTGTCATCATGCCACCAACTATTCCACAACAGGGGGCCTGTTGTCAGCATGCCAGTGGGCAAGGTACAGGAAATGCTGCCCGGCGAGGCGACATGAGTAGTTGTATTGGTAGCAATCGCCTCTTGGACCACAAAAGGCGGGCTCAGCACTTTTGCCGGTAAATTAGTTGGCACAGCCCGGGCTTTTTGTTGACACTTAGGTTATCGGGCCTTGCGGCCCTGTCGCAAATTCGCCAATCTTGTCCAACAAACCAGCCCCGCGCTCCCCGGCGTGATACATCATTTGGAAGAAGAGTGCTCAAATTGAAGCGTTTAATTCGCCCCCTTGCCATCCTGCTGGCCTGTTCTGCCTTGGCACTTGTACCGGTAGCATCGGCACTCTCCCAGTCCGACAGCCCCGGTTTTGGGCTCCCCAGCCCCTCGGGCAGCTTTCTGGCCGGGCAGGAGGCGCTGAATACCCTTGGCGTCAATATGGCTGCGCAGGCGTTTCTTGATGCAACCCAGACCCAATGGGAAAGTCCCGAGATCATCGAGCGCGCCTTTGCATCCCTCGCTGCCGCTGGCCGCATTGATGAAGCCGAATCGCTGGCGCGCCATTTGCTTGAACTGCAACCGGGAAACAATCTTGCCAAACTGCTGGTGGCAACGGTTGCGCTCAAGGAACGCCGCTACACTTCAACCATCAGGCAGATGGAAACACTGGGCCTGGACAGTTTCATTGATATTTCAGGCTTGCTGGTCGAGGCATGGGCCTATCTGGGACAGTCCGATCTCAAAGCCGCTTTTGCCGTTCTAGAACGTTTGGAAGGCAACGGGCTGGAGAATTTTTTGATTTTTCACAAGGCCCTGATGGCTGATTTTGCCGGAGACAAACAGGCGATTGAACTGGCGGAGAAGGCCTATGAAGCTGATCCTTTCATTTCGCGGTCCGTGGAGGTCTATGCCCGCGTGTTGGGCAATGCGGGCCGGTTTGCGGAAGCTCTTGAAGTGCTCGACGCCTATGAGCGTGAGGGCCTCAGCCACCCTTCGCTGATTCCGGTAAGAGCAGATATAGAGGCGGGGCGGCTGCCGGGAAAATACGCAACAAATGTCGCCGCCGGTGCCGCCGAACTCTATCATGGGATCGGCGCAGCACTTGCCCGCGATGGCGCCTCGGACATCGCCATGGTCTTTCTTCAACTCGGTCTTTACCTCAATCCGAAGTCGGATAACATTGCTCTTGCCATTGGTGACCTGTTTGATAGTGCTGGCCGTTTTGAACTCGCCAACCAGGCCTACGCCTCCATTCGCGACGGCTCCCCTTTCAAGTCAGGTGCCGCAGTCCTGATGGCGGCAAATCTGGACAATCTTGGTGACCGGGACGGCGCAATCGCAGAACTGGGCGCCATCGTGAAAGCAGAGCCGGACAATGTGGAGGCGCTGACCGCGCTGGGGGATCTGCTGCGTTCTGACGAGCAGTATTCTCGCGCCATCCAAGCCTATACCAGGATCATCGGGATAGTCGGGGGTGAACACCCAAGGGACTGGCGCTACTTCTATGTGCGCGGGATTGCCTATGAGCGAAACGGAGAGTGGGAGGCCGCCGAAAGCGACTTTTTGCGCGCCCTTGAACTCAACCCTGACCAGCCCCAGGTTCTGAACTATCTGGGTTATAGCTGGGTCGATCAGGGTGTAAATCTGGAACCTGCGCTGACCATGATCGAAAAGGCGGTCAAGGCAAATCCCAGAGACGGATATATAGTTGATAGCCTTGGCTGGGCCATCTACAAAATGGGTCGCTATGAAGACGCGGTGAGAATATTGGAAGAGGCCGTGCGCCTGCTTCCCAACGACCCTGAAATCAATGACCATCTGGGGGATGCTTACTGGTACGCAGGGCGCAAGCGCGAAGCTCGCTTTCAGTGGACGATCGCCAGGTCGGTAGACCGGCGCGGAGTAGTGACCGAGCGTGTAATTCCCAAGCTCGAAAATGGCCTGGATGAAAACTGAATCCTGCGTCGCGAACGGAACGGGGCGGCCGGTGAGTGAATGGATAACCGGATTTGCGCCGGCAAAAGTCAACCTAGCATTGCATGTTATCGGGCAGCGCCCGGACGGTCTTCACCAGCTTCAAAGTCTGGTGGTGTTTGCAGGAACCGGTGACAGGCTGTTGGCCCGTGCCGGAACACAGGACAGCCTCGTCATCGGCGGACCCTTCGCTGGCGACTTGGACGGTGGGGAACAAAATCTCGTGCTGGCGGTCATTGATGCGTACCGGGAGCGGTTTCCCGCGCGCCTGCCCCAGGGTATTGAAGTCAGACTCACAAAAAACCTGCCCGTTGCCGCAGGGGTTGGTGGTGGCTCGTCTGACGCCGCGGCGATGCTGCGCATTTTGGAACAGTTGGCGGAAACGCCGCCCCCCCGTTCCGGTTTGATAGAGTTGGCAGCCCAGCTTGGTGCTGACGTGCCGGTGTGTCTTTCAGCCCATGCGCAACTGATGCAGGGCGTTGGCGAAAAGCTTCACCGGTTTTCCGGATTGCCGCGCGCCTGTTTGGTGTTGATAAATCCGGGGGTTGCAATCCCCACACAAGCTGTTTTCGATCACCTGGTGGATAAAAGAAATTCACACCTGCCAACCCCTCCGCCGGGTTTTTCCAGCGCGCGGGCTTTGGCCGACTGGCTTCAAACCACCCGCAACGACCTCGTGTGCCCTGCGCGGAAACTGGTCCCCGAGATAGAAGAAGTCACCGACTTTCTGGAGCAACAACAAGAGTGCCTTTTTACCCGGATGTCAGGTTCCGGGGCTACGGTGTTCGGGCTTTTCGGCGATAAACATCAGGCCGCTCCGGCGGTCAAAGCCGCACAAAAACTCTGGCCGCAATACTGGATTGCTTCAGCCCCGATGCTGGAGTGACGCCCACAACCTAATATGCCCTGCCCACGCAATAGTCGCCCATGTCGGCCAGTATGTCTTTGAGCTGAGAGGCTGGCAGGGGCTCCAAAGCCGCACGGGCGGCCTCTGCATGTCTGTGGGCACGTTCAAGCGTGTAGTCCAATCCTCCATATCGTTTCACAATATCCAGAATTGAGCTGAAACGCTGAGCGTCCACCGTGCCATCACCAAGAGCTGTGCCAATCTGCTCCCGCTCGCTGCCTGTGGCGGACCTGAGCGCCACAATGATGGGAAGTGTCATTTTGCCTTCCCGCAAATCATCTCCGGTGTTTTTCCCAAGAACGCCCCCCGCACCCCCGTAATCAAGCACATCGTCCGTCAGTTGAAATGCCACTCCCAGTTCGCGCCCGTAACGGGCAAGCGCGGGTCTGTCGATGTTGGAGGGGTCGTCTGCCATGGCGCCTACTTCGGTGGCAGCTTCAAAAAGCGCAGCGGTTTTTGCTCCGATAACCTCAAAATACTCCTCTTCGCTGGTATCAAGATTGGTGGCGACACTGAGTTGCAGAACCTCCCCCTCTGCGATAACCGCCGCGGCGCTGGACAGTACCTTGAGGGCGGGAAGGCTCCCTGCATCCACCATCATCATGAATGCCTGACCAAGAAGAAAATCTCCCACCAGCACGCTGGCCTGATTGCCCCAGATCTTGCGGGCAGCAGGCTTTCCACGCCGCATTTCGCTCTCGTCCACCACATCGTCATGCAAAAGTGTGGCATTGTGCATAAATTCAAGCGCCGCCGCATAG
>DROE01000323.1 GCA_011322005.1 Devosia sp. | reverse complement strand
TTCTTTTGCACTTTGGGGGAAAATTCCTGAAAAATCCCGGTTTATCTGCCGGGCGCATGCGTGCAGGTTTCTCGCCCGCACATAATATCCCAGTCCGGCCCATTTTTTCAGCACATCCTCCAGAGGAGCTGTCGCCAGCGCTTTCAAGGTAGGCCAATGCTGGCAAAAGCGCGAAAAATAGTCACTGACCACCGGAACGGTAGTTTGCTGCAGCATGATTTCGGAAAGCCATACAAGGTACGGGTCGGGCAAGATGCCCCTCTTGCGCCGGGCTGGCGGGACCCGCCAGGGAAGAACGCGCGCGGAGGTATCGTACCAGTCCAGAAGACTTTGTGCATCAAAACTCCGATACAGCGGGTCCGGGGTGTTTATTTTGCTCATGCAACAGCAAAGCGTATATGCTATGCGTTGGCAACGTGTGCACCGGCAAAAGTCGCCTTTAGTCACAGGATTGCAATGGCATTCAAGAAATCAGATATCAAACGCCGGGGCAGGCCCGCCAATGCCGGTGAGATTGCGAACAGGGTGCTTGACCCGGTCTTGAAAAAGCGTGGTTTCGCAAGCCGCGATATTCTGGCGCGGTGGCCCCATATCGCTCCCCCTCCCTACAACAGGGTTTCTTTTCCCGAACGATTAACATGGCGGCGGGGCGAGGCAGGTGCACAGGGAGCCATCCTTTTCCTGCGGTGCCATGAGGCGCACCGGCTGGCGCTTGCCCACGACAGCATGCTGATTGCAGGCGCCGTTAACCGCTATTTTGGCTACGTGCTTGTGGATAGGGTGAAACTGTCTGCCGAGCCATTCACATTCCGTTCAGATTCCAAGGTTCAGATTGCTATTGTAACGAGTGCTGATACAATTGGGAAAATAGAAAACCAAATCGCCGCGGTCGAGGACGAAGGATTGAGGGATGCCTTGCGAAAGCTGGGCCAGGGCGTGCTTGGTGAGAAAAACCGGATCTAGCGGAGAATTGCGTCAATGCTTTGGGCAATCGTCAATTCATCGCCTCGCCCCCTTGTAAGGCGGGCTGCAAGAAGAAACAGGAGAATCACGTGAAGATCAACCGCCGCAATGCCCTGATTATGACCGCAGCAGCATCCGCCATCAGCCTTGGAGGAGTTTCATCGGCTTTGGGCGGGCACGCAGCAGCCACTTCATCTGGTACAAACCAAGGGGCGGGAGGGGTGTATGATGTAAATGCACTCATGGCTCCCGACGGCTGGGTTGACCGGGCCATACTGGGAGCCGAAGATGCATCGGCCATGATGATTGAGTATTCCTCCCCCACATGCCCATTTTGTGCCGCTTTCAAGACGCAGACTTATCCCTTGCTTAAAGAGCAGTATGTCGACACCGGAAAAACCCGGTATATCCTGCGCCCATTTGTACGCAACGTGCTTGATGCGGTGGTGTTCATGCTGGCGGATGCTGCGGGTGAAGAGGGCTATCATGAGGTTGTTGCAACTTACTTGGCGAGTCAGCAGGTGTGGTCCCGCTCCGATAGGCCCAAGGATGCGCTGATGGAGGTTGCCTTGCAGCTCGGTTTTACTGAGGAAAGTTTCGAAGCTGCCTTGACGAATCAGGAACTATTCGCAGGCATGGAGGCCGTGCGCGATCAGGCGGTAAATGAATTCGGACTAACAGGAACACCTTCGTTCTATATCAATGGCAAAATGTTTTCGGGAAACCAACCGCTGGACGTGCTTGGCACGGAGATTGAGTCGCACCAGGGCTGATAGTGCCCGATTTCGGAGCATGCGTGTTCGTGTGCGCTTTTTGAACTTGCCAGAAGACATCCTGATTGACGGAGGCATTGGATGAAGTTCCAGCGTCTTCGCCTGCACGGGTTCAAGAGTTTCAGCGACCCCACGGATTTGCATCTGGAACCCGGTCTTACCGGTGTTGTGGGTCCCAACGGGTGCGGAAAATCCAACTTGGTTGAGGCCATGCGCTGGGTAATGGGAGAAAGCTCCTACAAGGCCATGCGCGCCTCGGGCATGGATGATGTGATATTCTCCGGTTCGGCAAACCGGCCCGGGCGCAACACTGCCGAAGTCACACTGGTGCTGGATAATTCGGACCGGTCCGCGCCTTCTCTTCTTAACGATTCTGACATTCTAGAGGTCACGCGCCGCATCGAGCGGGAAAACGGTTCCGTCTATCGTGTCAACGGCCGTGAAGTGCGCGCACGCGATGTGCAGTTGCTGTTTGCCGATGCCTCGACCGGCGCGCACTCACCGTCTCTGGTTCGTCAGGGACAGATCGGGGAATTGATTGCTGCCAAGCCGGTAAAACGCCGGGCATTGCTGGAAGAAGCCGCGGGCATTTCGGGGTTGCACTCCCGGCGCCACGAAGCGGAACTTCGCCTGCGGGGGGCCGAGCAAAACCTGGAAAGGGTCGATGATATTATCGCCCAGGTTGAAGGCCAACTGGAGAACCTGAAAAAACAGGCGCGGCTCGCCACGAGATACCGCAACATATCGGGAGACATCCGCAAGGCGGAAGCGACACTTTATCATGTCCGCTGGGTAAAAGCGCGGGTTGCGGAAAAAGAAACCGAGGCCCTGCAGGGCAAAACTGTCAATCTGCTGGCGGAGGCCACCCACAAGGAGTTGGAAAGCGCCAAGGCTCTCGAGGTGGCAAAGAACGCCATCGCTCCGGTTAGGGCAGCGGATGTCAGTTCCGGTGCGGCTGTTCAGCGGCTGAGCATATTGCGCGAGCAACTGGAAACGGAAATCCGCCGGGCGGATAGCCGCCGCGCAGAGCTGGAGGACCGTCAAATCCAGATCGGCGCAGATCTTGAGCGCGAAGTTGCTCTAGTGGCAGAAGCCGATGCTCTTCTGAATTCCTACAAACTCGAAAAGTCAGCACTCGCCGGCGAGTCAGAAACAGAGGCCGAGGCTGAAGATCAGGCGCGCGAAGCTGCACAAAATGCGCGTTCCGATCTTGTGAGGGAAGAAGCCTGTTTCCGTGAGGCGACGGAGGCCCGGGCGCAGTTGGCAGCCCGGCGTGCGCAGGCCGCCCGTTCTGCCAAAGAGGCCAAAGCCAGAGCCGCCCGGTTACGCTCACAGATTGCGGAAGTGGAGCGTGAGGCTGACAAGGTGCGCCTGGAACTCAGTTCCGACAGCGAGATCGTGCGCCGGCGCGCCGAGCTTGATGCGGCGCGCTTGGCCGCAAAAACAGCGGAGGCGGAGGCCGTGGCGGCTGAAAAGGCCAGCCAGGCAGCACGGGAAGCTTTGGAGAGCGCGCGACCCGGACTAAATGAACTTGAAACGAGACAGAACTCGCTGGAAATCGAGGCGGAAACGCTGGCGAGCGTCCTAAACCTCAAGGACAACAATCTGTGGCCGGCGATCGTTGACACTCTGAAGGTGACTACAGGCTATGAGGTCGCATTGGGTGCTGCTCTGGGGGATGACCTTGAAGCCTCTAGTGACAGCGGCGCACCCATTTACTGGGCCGACCCGGGCGATGGCCCCCACGACCCGCAATTGCCCGACGGTGCAACACCGCTCTCACGATTTGTGGAGGGGGCTGGTATTTTGAAACGCGGGCTCGATCAAATCGGGATCATTGATGCCGGCGACGGCGCCCGGATGATGACTGAACTGAAGCCTGGTCAACGCCTGGTAACGCTGGAAGGCGACCTGTGGCGCTGGGACGGACTGATAGCCAAAGCCGATGCGCCAAATGCTGCGGCCCAGAGACTGTCACAGCACAACCGGCTTGCAGAGCTTGACCTTGAAATTTCTCAAGGGCGCGCTTCGGTTAACGCGGCGCAGGCACAGTTGAACAGGCTCAGTGCCGATAGTCGCCAGGCCCAGAGCACGGAAAGCACGCTTCGGGAAAGCTGGCGGCAGGCCCAGCATAAGATCGAGACAGCTCAGAATGCCTTTGACGTGGCTCAGCGTGCCGCAGGTGACCTTGCAACCCGCCAAAGCGCACTTGAAGAAGCGCGCGTGCGCCTGCAATCCAGCTTGAGCGAAGCCGAGGAGATTGAGGCAGACGCCACTAAAACCCTTGCCGACTGCCAGAGCGAAGAAGATGCAGGCGAAGCGCTTCAGGTCGTTGAAGCCCGTCTTCGGGCGGCACGATCTGCGGACGAACAGGCCAGGCTGGCGCTGAGCAGTTTCGAAAGTGCCGGCCGCCTACGCAACAATCGCATCGCCCAGTTGGAGCAGGAAATGTCGAGTTGGGCACGGCGCCGGGAAAGTGCAATCGCTCAAGCGGCAAACCTTCGCAACCGTGGGGCAGAGATCGCAGCGCAATTGGCAACTCTTGATCAAACCCCTGAGGGTTTCGCAGACAAGCGGGAAGCTCTGGACCGCCAGCTTGAAGATGCAAGACAGGCTCAAAAGGTTACCTCGGACAAGCTAGCACAGGCGGAACATGCTTATCGCGAACTTGACCGGCAAAGCCGGGAGGCTTCCGGGGAACTGGGTGAAATCCGGGCAGAGATGGCCCGTATCGACGAACGTTTGAAGGGGCTGGTCTCCCAGCGACGGCAAATCGAGCAGGCGGTTCAGGAAAATCTTGGCATCAGTGCAGACAAGACCGCAGAGGTCGCCGGCATACGGGCTGAAGCCGCGCTGCCCGATGAACACCAAACCGAGCGCCGCCTTGAGCGGCTCAAGACCGAGCGGCAACGTTTGGGTGGTGTCAATCTCTCAGCGGAGCAAGAGGCGAAGGAAACCCGCGAAAAACTTGAAACCATGGTTGCCGATCGCAACGATTTGATTGCAGCGATTTCCAAGCTGAGGACGGGCATTTCAAGCCTGAACCGGGAAGGCCGGGCCCGGCTCAACGACGCCTTTGACAAAGTGAATTCACATTTTCAGGACTTGTTCACTTCACTGTTTGGTGGTGGCGCCGCCGAACTTACCTTTGTTGAAAGCGACGATCCGCTTGAAGCGGGCCTTGAAATTCTGGCCCGGCCACCGGGCAAAAAACCGCAGGTGCTCTCCTTGCTTTCGGGCGGTGAGCAGGCGCTGACCGCGCTGGCACTGATTTTTGCGGTATTCCTGACCAACCCCGCACCCATCTGTGTTCTGGATGAGGTGGATGCGCCTCTGGATGACGCCAATGTCGAGCGGTTTTGCAACCTGCTCGACAGCATGTGCGAACGCACACATACCCGGTTTCTGGTCATCACGCACAACCCGATAACGATGTCGCGGGTAGACCGGCTGTTCGGCGTGACAATGGCTGAACGCGGGGTCAGCCAGCTGGTTTCTGTCGACCTGGCAACCGCGCAAGCCGTGCGAGAAGCTGTTTGACCAGGCAGTCCGAAGGGCATCAGGCATAGGAAGAAGATGGTACGTCAACAAAAGGTTTGTTTTTTGCGTGTATTTTCAACGCCTTACCCTGTATGCGGATCGCTTGACACCTTTAAAAGCTGACACTATGGTGCGCGCGACTTTGGAGCAATCCTCATAAAAGACAGGGCTGGTTGACGCGGTGATCTTGATGGCTGATTCGGATGAAACGAAACGGCCCGGCAAATCTCCGCAAAGGCCGGAAACAGGAGCATTGGCGTCGCGAATTCAGCGGGCCAGAAAGGAACGACCCGGTAAAGCTGCCGCTTCTGCGATGCGCAGGAATGAGTTGACGGGCGCGGGACGGGCTTTTCGGATGGCCTCGGAGTTTGTGGCGGCGGTTATAGTCGCAACAGCACTGGGGATGGCTCTGGACGCGATTTTTGGCACACAGCCGATCTTTATGATCGTCTTGTTGTTGCTGGGGTTTGCAGCAGGTGTGCTTAATGTGACACGGGCTGCAGCGGAGATGAACGCCAATGCACCCAAGCCGGACCCGGACAAGCTGGTGCCGGTGGACCAGGATGACGACGACGACTGAACACAAAATGGCGACCTGATTTCAGCTTCGCAACGAAAAAACGATACTTCCAGGGCTAAGAGGGGCTCAATAAATTGGCTGGTACAGACCCTATTTCTCAGTTCAAGATCTATGATCTTTTTTCCTTCGGAACCATTGGCGGGGATGCCGATGGCAATGGCGGGTTTGAGCTTGTATTCACCAACTCATCGCTTCTGATGCTGATTACTGTGAGCGTGATTTCGTTTTATCTGATCCTTTCCACGCGCGGCCGGGGTCTGGTGCCTTCGCGTCTGCAACTCGTTTCAGAGATGTCCTATGAGTTTATTGCCAACATGGTACGAAGTACCGCGGGCAATGAGGGCATGAAGTTTTTTCCGTTTGTTTTTTCCCTGTTCAGCTTCATCCTGATCTCCAACATGATCGGGCTGTTCCCCTACATTCTCACCATCTCGTCCCACATCATTATCACCGTTGCGCTGGCATTGCTGGTGATGACGATCGTAATCGTTTACGGGGTGATGAAGAACGGATTTGGCTTTTTGAAGATGTTTGTCCCCTCGGGCATTCCACTTCCCGTCCTGTTCATCGTCGTGCCGATCGAGGTCCTTTCGTTCCTTTCACGCCCTCTCAGTCTCAGCCTTCGGCTGTTCGGCAACATGTTGGCCGGAGCAATCGTTGTTAAGGTGTTTTCGGGCTTCATGGTGATGCTGATTCCGCTGGGAGCTCTTGGAATCCTTGGCGCAATCCTGCCCCTTGGCATGACCATTGCGCTGACCGGTCTTGAGTTTCTGGTGGGTGCTCTTCAGGCCTTTGTCTTTACCATTCTCACATGCGTCTACCTGAACGACGCCATCAATCCCGGGCACTGATCACCACGAAAAATGCCCGGTAACCAACACTTTCGAAATCCGAACAATCCCAAGGAGTTATAAAAATGGAAGCAGAAGCAGCAAAATATATCGGTGCAGGCATTGCAACGATTGGTATGGGCGGCGCCGGCGTTGGCGTGGGCATTATCTTTGGAAACTATCTTTCGGGTGCCCTGCGTAATCCTGCCGCTGCGGCAAGCCAGTTTACCAACCTGATTTTCGGCTTTGCCGTGACTGAAGCACTGGGCATCTTTTCGCTTCTGGTTGCACTTTTGCTGCTGTTTGTTCTTTAATCGAACCAGTCAAGTAGAGACGCATTGTCGTGGTCGGGGCAGCCGGCTTGTGAGCGGGGCTGCCTTGATGAAAACCGGCATATTTGCAATGTGCCGGTCAGTTTTGATCCAACGGGGTACGTGAGATGTCGATTTTCGACACAATTCATGCTCAGGCAGATGTTGCTCCGCAACAGCTGAACACCACGGTATGGGCTGATACAATTGTTGTCGCTCAGGTTGAGGCAGGAAGCCCGGCCTCGGAGGGTGAGCCCTCCTCTGAGGGGACAACAATCGTGCTGGAGGGAGCTTCGGGTGAAGAAATCCTGGCCACTTCCGAGCACGAGGAAACAACAACCGGTACCTCTTCACACGATGTGAAGGATACCGGAGTTTTCCCGCCGTTTGATACCACAACCTTTGGGCCGCAACTGTTCTGGCTGGCCCTGACTTTTGGGGCACTTTACCTGCTGATGTCCAAAGTGGCATTGCCAAGGATCGGAGAAGTCCTTGAAGTGCGGCGCGACCGGATTGAGGGTGATCTGGCGGAGGCGGAACGCCTGCGCAGGAAAACCGATCAGGCCATTGCCTCATATGAGGCTGAACTGGCGGAAGCCCGGGCCAAGTCCCAGGGCATCGCCGAAGAAACCCGAACCGCTCTTAAGGCCGATCTGGATGCCAAGCGCGCCGGGGTGGAGGCTGAACTGGCCAAAAAAGTCGCCGTCGCCGAGTCGCGCATCCAGAAAACCAAGGCGGACGCGCTCTCGAACGTGGGAGAGATCGCCGCCGATACCGCGGTGACGCTGGTTTCCAGGCTGACGGGCAAGGTTACAATAAAGGCTGCACGCGACGCTGTTGCCAGCATTGAGAAGGGTTAGGCGACATGGAATTTGACAACACCTTCTGGGCTGCCGTTGGTTATTTCATCTTTTTTGGCATTCTCATCTACATCAAGGTCCCAAAGCTGCTGGCAAAAGCCCTTGATGGACGCATCGCCAAAATTCAAACCGATCTGGACGAAGCCAAGCAACTTCGTGAAGATGCGCAGGCGCTGCTTGCCGAGTACGAACGCAAACGCAAGGCCGCTGAATCAGAGGCCGAGGAAATTGTTACCGCGGCGAAGGAAGAATCCGAGCGCATGGCTGAAGAGGCAAAAGTCGCGCTGGAGGAGCTTATCGTAAGACGCACCAAAGCCGTCGAAGACAAAATCGCCCAGGCTGAGGCTCAGGCCGTTGCCGAAGTTCGCTCGCGCTCAGCCGAAGTGGCCGTGGAAGCTGCCCGGGTTCTGCTCGTTGAGCAAATGGCTGACAAGGGTGATGCTCTGGTTGAGGAAGCCATCAAGGATGTGGGTAACCGCATAAACTAGGCGCCCAAGCCTCACATGGACTAAAAAGCGGGCTCCTTTCGGAGCCCATTTTTTGCGTGGCGCGTGCCGCCACTTACTCTGCGATCCACTTGAGTTTTGGGTTACGTGCCGCGCTGGTTTCATCGAGCCTTCTAAGGGGCGCTTTTAGAGGCGCGGAAGTGAAACGCTCCGTTTCTCCATCGAGGGCGGCGCGGGCCAGTTCCAGCATGGTGTCGGCGAAGCGGTCCAACTCGTTCAGTGATTCGCTTTCGGTAGGCTCAATGAGCATGGCTCCGTGCACGACCAGCGGGAAATACATGGTCATGGGGTGATAACCCTCGTCGATCATCGCCTTGGCGAAATCAAGGGTGGTGACACCGGTCCCTTTCAGGAATTCGTCGTCGCACAACACTTCGTGCATGCAGAATTGCTCGCCATAGGGCATGGAAAACAGTTCTGACAGGCGCACCTTGAGATAGTTGGCGTTCAATACCGCATCTTTTGCCGCCCTCTCCAGGCCGTCGCCGCCATGGGAGAGCATATAGGTCAGTGCACGGGTAAACATGCCCATCTGCCCATGGAAGGCAGTGAGACGGCCAAGGGATTTGCCCTGCCCCACATGCTCCACCAGTTCGGGCCCGCTGCCGGATCGGCGGATAAACGGCACCGGGGCGAACGGAGCCAGCACCTGTGAAAGCACAACCGGCCCGGCGCCGGGCCCGCCCCCGCCATGGGGGGTGGAAAAGGTCTTGTGCAGATTTATGTGCATGGCGTCGATACCAAGGTCACCGGGGCGCACGACGCCCATGATGGCGTTAAAGTTGGCCCCGTCGCAGTAAAAATAGGCCCCGGCAGCATGGATGGCATCGGCAATTTTTTTGATGTCCGGCTCGAACAGGCCGCAGGTGTTGGGGTTGGTCAGCATTATCGCGGCGACATCGGGCGAAAGCGCTTCTTCAACTGCCGCCACATCGACAGTGCCATCGGCTTTTGCCGGAATGGGTTTGACCTTGTAACCAAGGAAAGCGGCGGTGGCCGGGTTGGTGCCGTGGGCGCTCTCAGGCACCAACACAACGGAGCGGTGCCCCTCCCCCTTGTCCTGGTGAGCTGCCCTTATGGCCATCATGCCGCATAATTCGCCGTGGGCACCCGCTTTGGGGCTCATGGCCACGGCGTGGGTGCTGGTCAATGTCATCAGCCATTGGCCAAGCTCTGATATCACCTCAAGCGCTCCCTCTACGCTCGAGATTGGCTGCAAAGGATGCACATCGGCAAACCCGGGCAGGCGTGCCATTTTTTCGTTAAGACGCGGGTTGTGCTTCATGGTGCAACTGCCAAGGGGGTAAAGCCCGCTGTCTATGGAATAGTTCAGACGCGACAGGCGCACATAGTGGCGCATGGTTTCCGGCTCGGACAGGCCCGGCAGTTCAAGGGGTGTCTGCCGTTTGAAGGTTCCAAGCCGAGATTTATGTTGTGGGGCTGCTGGCAGATCAACACCTGTGTGATCCCTGCTGCCAATCTCAAACAGCAACGGCTCGGCAGGCAAAAGTGCGGATTCGTTGGTGATGGTGTCGGTGGTTTTTCCGGCGTTAGTCGGGCGGCCCTGCTGGTTCATGCTCATGCCACCTCCTCCGCCAGTGCTGCAACAAGGACGTCAATATCGTCACCTGTGGTCAACTCGGTTGCGCTCAGGACGATCAAATCGGCAAGATTGGTTTTTTCGGGTTCAAGCCGGGAAACCGGCAGACCCGCCATAATATTTCGTGCGGCCAGCGCCTCAATGACTTTTGCAGCATTGCCTTTCACCCGGATGGTGAACTCATTGAAAAAAGTCTGGTTGAGCACCTCAACACCGGGCAGATTTTCAAGAGCATCGGCAAGGGTGCAGGCATTGGCGTGGTTGATCTCAGCCAGCGCCACCAGTCCTTTTTCGCCCAGCATGGCAAGGTGAATCGAAAACGCCAGTGCACATAATCCGGCGTTGGTGCAAATATTGGAGGTGGCTTTTTCGCGCCTGATATGCTGCTCGCGGGTCGAAAGCGTGAGTACGAAACCACGTTTCCCTTCCGCGTCAACGGTCTCACCACAAACGCGTCCCGGCATTTGACGGACAAACTTGTTGCGCGTGGCCAGCAGGCCCACATAGGGCCCGCCAAACCCGAGCGGATTGCCCAGAGACTGCCCCTCGGCAACCACAATGTCGGCACCAAGAGCACCCGGCGCTTCGATCAACCCCAGAGAGACAATCTCGGTGACCACGACAATCAACAGCGCACCGACCTTATGGGCGGCATCG
>DROE01000322.1 GCA_011322005.1 Devosia sp. | reverse complement strand
TCATGAAACAGAATTGTTTCAATCTAAACATGAAGCGGTCTAGGTGACGGACTCATTAATCTCATGCAATTCTGTTTGAAATTAATGGGGCCTGACCCCAGGTCCTTACCCCAATTGAGGATGGGGGGTGCGTCCGGTACGCTCAATAATGTTCTTCGCGGCTTTGCTCGACCAGGGCCTGATTGAAGTTTGACAGGGCATCCACATGGTAGGCCCAGCCGACCGGGTCGTTATCCTTGCCGCTGGTGACCAGAAGGCGTTGTTTGCCGCTGTTGGAGAATGATTTCAGGGCGGTTTCAAGATTGTCGGTGTCCCTGAGCCAGAGCCGGGTGGGGTCAAACACCGGAACCTCTTCATCCGCCTTGAAGGGGATGGTGAACTTTCTTACCCGCAACTGGCGGGCGAGATGGGTGTGGGGTCCTTCTTCAAGCATCACGCCGCGCGAGAACAATTGCCAGAAGAAATAGCTGTGGCCCATGGCGGCCTGGGACAGTCCGGTGGCAATGCCGATGGTCAGCAACAGCGCGATTGAAAACGAAAATCCGTCGGTAAGTTCGTAGATCATTATAGCGGTGGAGATGGGGGCACCCAGCACCGCGGCGGCAACCGCGGCCATGCCCACAATCGCATAGATTCCGACGTTGGAGGCCAGTTCGGGAGCGGCGCTGGCTGCAATCATGCCAAAGGCAGCACCGGTCATGGCACCAAGATAAAGGCTGGGAGAAAACACGCCTCCGCCCATGCGCGTACCAAGCGTTATGGCGGTGGCAATGGTTTTGGCAACAATCAGCGCCAGCATCAGCCACAGGTCGAGCCGGCCGGACAGTGCGGCTGCGGTAGCCTCGTAACCCACGCCCAGCACCTGGGGGAAGGCCAGTGCGATGAGACCAACAGCAAAGCCCCCGGCAACCGGGCGTATGAGGGCGGGCAGGGAGATGCGTCGGTTAATCCAGTCCGAACCGATAAGCGAGGCTTGAAAAAGTATGGCCACCGCCGCACAGGCGATACCGAGCAGCGCAAATGCGGGAATTTCCAGATAAGAGGTGATCTGAAAATCGGGCAGCATGAATATGGGGGCCGGGCCAAACCAGGCCTGGGAGATGACGCCGGCGAGTACGGCGGCAATGACCAGGGGCACAAACGCCGTCATGGAAAAGTGCCCCAGAATGACCTCGTGGGCAAAAAGCACTCCGGCCAGGGGTGCGTTGAACGAGGCGGCGATGGCGGCGGCAACACCGCTGGCCAGCATGGCGCGGCGGGCAGAGGGGGGCAGCTCAAAAAACTGAAACAGCGCCTTGGCGGTGGCGGCGGCATAGTAGACGACAGGGCCTTCGCGCCCGGCGCTGCCGCCCGAGCCAAGGGTTACCGCTGAAATCAACGTGCCCACTGTGGCATTGCGCAGGGTAAGCTGGGAAGTGTCGCGGGCGCGCTCCTCGATGGCGTCGGCAACGCCCCCCGCCCGGGCACCAGGCCCCCAGAAATGTATCATTGTGCCCACCACCAGGCCACCCGTGGTTGGGGCAACCACCACTACCCACCAGGGGAACGCGGCGATGTTTGAGAGAAAAGTTTCAGAGGAAGTGCCGGTCCACAGCCACTGAACCATGCCGATGGCGTGGCGAAAGATTATGGCGACAACAGCGCCGGCCAGGCCGGCAAGGATTGCCAGAAGCCAGAGCTTGGGCTTTTGCAGCCGAATGAAGCTTTCGACATTGGGACGCACCCAGCGATAAACAACCTGGTAGATTTGCGCTATACTGAGCTTGGCGCGCTTCATTTTTTTTCCTGCCGGGTTGCGCCGAAAACGGTTCCCGGCCGCTACTGTGGCATCAAGGTGAGTTGTTCAGGTCCGCGTAGACCAAAAACGTGTTCCAATTGCTCAAATTGCGCAATATTCGTGGATGACGCAAGCTCTTGTAGGGCTTAAATTGCAGTGAAGGTAAAGGGAGTTCGACGGCGCGTGCTTAATCGACTTTACATCGTAGTCGGCATTTTGGCGATTTTGGTGCTGGCGGGCGGGTTTCTGGTGCCCAACTGGATCAACTGGGAGGGCTATCGCGACAGGCTGGAAAGCATGGCCGAGGCGGCGCTTGGTACGGATGTCATCATTGCCGGGAGCATTGATTTCAGGCTTCTGCCCCAACCCAGGATGCAGTTCGGGGCTACGATCGTGGGACCCGCCGATGCACCTGTCGTCGAAATCGGGGGGCTGGTGGCGGAGTTCTCACTGGCGGACTTCCTGCGCGACCGGCTGAGCATTACAAGCCTGGTTTTGCAGTCGCCGACTCTCTCGGTCTCAGTGGGAGAGAGCGGAGAACTGCAGCTTCCATTCGTTCTGCCCGAGGCATTGAGTGCATCCAGGCTTTCGGTTGCCAGCGCCCGGATTGTCAATGGCACTTTCAGGTTTGCTGACAAACGCTCCGGCGATTTCTGGCAGATGAAGAACTTTGAGGGAGAGGTTACTGTTTCTGATGCGCGCGGCCCCTATTCGCTGCAGGGAACAGGGGAGGCTGATGGGCGCGCTCACGCAATCCGGGTCAACACTTCGTCGATGAACGCCAACGCGGAGATGCAGCTTTCAGCCTTTGTACGTGCTATGGACGGCACCTATAGTTTGAGTACACAGGGCATTCTTGAGGTGGGGATACAGCCCGTATTCAAGGGGCAGGCGACTTTTCGTGGAATTCCTGAGACAGTGCACGAGGCCGATAATGTCAAGGGCGACCTGGTGCTTGTCAGCGAAGTTGAGGTCACTTCCGAAAAAATCCTGCTTTCGACGTTTTCCATTCAGCCGGACGAAAATCTGACCGGTGCGCGCCTTAGCGGTGCCGCGGTCGTGCAACTGGGTAAAACGCTTTCTTTTGACGCGGTGATTTCGGGCGGGGTACTGGCTTTGGCGCCGCGTGATATGCGGGAGCGAACGGAGCATGAGCCTTACGAACTGGTTCGCCTGCTCAGTGAGATGCCCCCCTTGTTTGTGCCACCGATCATGGGGCGGATTGGTGTCGATATCGCAGAATTGGATCTGCGTGCTTTCTCTTTGAGGGAACTGCGGATTGATGCGACTACGGACGGCAGGGTCTGGAGCCTTGGAGAACTCAGTGCACAACTACCCGGCGACAGTTCGCTGCGCCTGGCGGGAAAGCTTTATGATGACGGCGGAAAAGCCGGCTTTCAGGGCACGGTGTCCCTCAACTCGGAGCGACCTGATGTGCTGGCCAACCTCTGGCACCCGCTCAAAGACGACAATCCCCTGTTTAACCGCAAAGTGGAGGTGAGCGCGGAAGTGGCACTTGGTTCAGGTGAGCTTTCGCTGGCGGAGGGTGTTTTCATGCTTGATGAAAGCCCCCATGATTTTGCCGGGCTGTTCTCTCTTGGGGAAACACGCACCGCGCTGGTGACAGGTCGCTTCGGTGCGCTTGATGCGGGCGAAAGCGAAGCGGTTCTGGCTTTTCTGCCCGACATTGTGGGGGAAGTCAGCCTTAGCAGTTCCTTTCCTGCCGGCAGTCTTGATGTGGCTGCAAAAAGCGCCACGGTTCTGGGTCTTGGGGGGTCGGAGTTCTCGCTGCAGATGGACTGGGCCCCTGAAGGGGTGCGCATCGAACGACTGGCGGCCCAGGACTTTGGAGGTGCGAGGTTTTTACTCTCGGGGGACATGTCGGGGACGTTGCTGGCTCCGGTGATTTCGGGGGGCGGACGGTTGACACTTTCGCAAGGGGCGCAGTCCGGGTTTCTGGCGCTGGCTTCGGAGCGGTTGGGCCTTTCTTCAGATGTGCTGGATCTGGCCGGGCGAGCGCTGCCGTTCGATGCCAATGTTGATCTCTCCCCACCCGATGCTGCGGGGGAACAGGGAATTTCCATTGCCGGTCGCGCCGGAGTTCTTGACATGCAGTTTGAAATGGTGGTCCCCGGGGGACTTGGGGAACTCAAAAGGGGAGAGGTTCTGTTTCAGGCCCAGGGGCGCAGCGAGGATAGCGATGCACTTACACGCCAGCTTGGTCTGGGGAACTATTCTCTTCTTGGTACACAGGGGCCCGTTCTGGTTGATCTGCGCGCTCAGGGGACACTCTCTGGTAAGCTTGACACAACGGTTGTGGTGCAACGGGGCGAGGAGCGGCTGGGTTTTGCCGGGGTGTTGCTCCCTTCTGGCAGCGCCGGGTTCAGCGGCAGCGGCCTCCTGGACTTTGCAATATCTGATTTTTCGCCACTGATGGACCTGGCGGGTGCGAGCGGTATTCATCTTCCGGGACTGGAGGGGTCTGCCGACATCGGCTTTGATGGCACATCGGGCTTGGCGCTGAACAATATCTTTGCAAGCGGACTTGGTGAAGCCGGTGCCGCGGTGGGGGGGCGACTGAGCATTTCGGAGCTGGGCGAAACCGGACTTGTTGCCGGGCAGTTGCAGGTTGGAACAATCAATGCCGCGGATGCACTGGCTTTTTTTGGCGGTCCGGCGACTTACATCACCAGCGATGGAATCTGGCCGGATGGCCCGCTGGATCTTGGTGTTTCGCGCCGCCAGTCTCGCGGACGCATCAATATCACAGCACCTGCCCTGCGCTTTGGCGAGTTCAATATCGCAGAGCAGTTGAGCTTCGACCTGATCTGGGATGCCAGCAAACTGGAATTGCAAAACCTTTCCGGCCGGAACGGTTCCGGTTCAATCAGCGCACGACTGGAGGTTTGCTGCGCAGGTTCGGTGCCGCAAAAGCAGCTTTCGGGAAGGCTTAGTGTTTCAGGTGTGGCACTGGACGGGTTGTTGCCCGAGGCGCCCAAACGATATCTCGAGGGTACTCTTGATGCCGGGCTTCAGTTCAGCGCAACCGGCGCCAGCGTTGCGGAAATGGTCAAAACTCTCGTGGGAGAGGGCAGCTTTTCCGCAACAGGCCTGGAGATTGCAAATTTTGGTCCTGCCGTATTTTCGGCACTGGGAGATGTGGAGGGCATTGCAGAACTGGAAGCTGAAGCGCTTGGGGCAGTTGTTGCCAGTGCGCTGGATGAAGGAAAGTTCGAGACAGCTGTACTTGGAGGGGGGGTTCGCCTTGCCGGGGGACAGGTGCGGGCTGAAAACCTGGCGGCGCAGAGCGAAGATGCCCGACTTCTGGGACAGTTGGGCCTTGACCTGTGGGACCTTCAACTCTCGGGAGACTGGACGATGACGCCAACCCGGCTGGATGACCCCGAGGGGCTCGTGGACGAAAACACTGCCCGGATCACCGCAACCCTTGGGGGAACTTTTCTTGAACCGGCGCGAGAGGTTGATCTGGGCTCGATGGTGGATGCTGTTCAGTTCCGGGCGCTTGAAATCGAGTTGGCCAGGCTTGAGGCACTACGGGCCGAACAGGAGGCGCGGGCGGCAAGGGCAGCGGCAGAACGGGCGCGGCTTATGGAGCTTGAAAGACAACGGCTCGAAGAGGAGGCTGCACGACTCGAGGCGGAGGCGGAAGCTCACCGGATTGCCGATGAGGCGGCGCGCCTGAGCGAAGAGCGTCAGGACCTGATCTTTGACCTGGAATCGGGGGACCCGCTGGTGCCTGATCCAGCACCGCCGGACAACCTGTGAACGGGTTCAGGTGCTGATATCGGCGAGATCAGAGCGGTTGCGGTAATATTCAAGAACTGCAAGCCGGACGGCGGAGGACATGTTATGGGTGGTCCTCTCCGCATCAATCCTGCCCAGCAAAACCGGAACGGTTACGTTCTGAATGCGGGCGATTTCTTCAAGGGCATGCCAATATTCCGCTTCAAGGGCAAGCGAGGTCCTGTGTCCGGCAAGGGTCAGCGACCGTTTGAGCATGGGCAACAATTCCTCATGTCTTCTTGCGGAAGGAATCCAGGCTGACAACCTTTTCGCCCTGCTTTTCGGGGTCATCGGCAGACGAGGTCTTGCCCCCGGTTTTGTCGGGGACGGCTCCTGCTTCAGCATTCCGCGCTGTGTCACCGCTGCCGACATCCTTCCCGGTGGCGCCGTCAGACAAGGATGGGGTGCCGGCGGAGGCTGGTGCCTTGGCACTCGACCCAGAGTTGGTCACGTCAAATTGCAGCCCGAATTGCACCGATGGGTCAAAAAATCCCTTCAGGGCCGAAAACGGGATGGAAAGAGTTTCACTGACCCCATCAAACGAGAGGCCAATCTCAAAACCGGTTTCGCTGGTTTTGAGGTCCCAGAACTGGTTCTGGACGACGATG
This sequence comes from Devosia sp., assembly GCA_011322005.1. Lineage (GTDB taxonomy): Bacteria > Pseudomonadota > Alphaproteobacteria > Rhizobiales > Devosiaceae > DROE01. The sequence goes on along the minus strand of DROE01000322.1, from coordinate 14,983 downwards.
GTCATTTCTTCCTGATACTGGTCGAGCAGTTTTTTGGAGATGCGCACGCCTGGTGCACGGGTTGCAAAGGAGATGAAAAAGTGGTGGTCACCGGGCAGGCCGGCCTTGGCAACCTCCGAAAGTACTTTGCGCACGACACCGCGCAGGGCGTCCTGAGTGAGTACATCGTATCGGATATGATCTTCGGCCATTCAGCCTGTCCTCTGACTTTGCAAGTTTTACAGCAGAATCTGTTTGCCACATTTGACGCTACAATGCAGCTAAAATTCAAGTGTGCATTTGCACCGGGGAGCGAAGAGCCCACCGGGCGCCAACAAAACCGGCACCAGATAAACAGGAATTTGGTGCAGGCTTCTGTTGCCAGGTGCCTGCGGACCCCGCCTTTACCCTGCCAGGGGAAAAGGGCTTCAATTCGAGGTGTCGAACCGCTTACGCAGCCAGAGCCTCAGCATAGTTGTCATTTGCAACTATAGATGTGGTCCGATACGGTGGTACCATGCCGGGCAAAAGCATACCCTTTACGCCCTCGTCGATCCTATTTCGCCCCCATAACATCCCCACGGCGTGCGTAGAGATCTGGTGGAGGCGCCGGGTACCGCCCCCGGGTCCGATGGGTTTATTCCGATAGCCATTTATCGCCATAGCTGTTTCCAGCACCTGTCAATATAGGTGCTTTGGCGGCAAATTGCAAAGGGAAGGGCGGGGGTAAAATCAGGGGGGCAGTTCGCCGAGAATCGCTTAAACTCGCGTTCCATGAAAACCTATCTCGACCTTCTTGAGCATGTGATGCGGACCGGCTCGGACCGGGGAGACCGCACGGGCACCGGTACCCGCTCTGTATTCGGCTATCAGATGCGGTTTGACCTTTCCGAGGGGTTTCCCCTGCTGACCACCAAAAAACTGCACATCAAGTCGATAGTCTACGAACTGTTGTGGTTTTTGCGCGGGGAAACCAATGTGCGCTGGCTGCAGGAACGGGGGGTGAAAATCTGGGATGAGTGGGCCGATGAAAACGGCGATCTGGGTCCGGTTTACGGCTCACAATGGCGCTCGTGGCCCGACGGGTACGGGGGGGCAATCGACCAGATCAAACTTTTGGTGCGGGGCATAAAGAACAACCCCAATTCGCGCCGCCATCTGGTCACCGCCTGGAACCCGGCCGAAGTCGATGCGATGGCGCTGCCGCCCTGCCACTGCCTGTTTCAGTTTTATGTGGCGGACGGCAAACTCAGTTGCCAGCTATACCAGCGTTCGGCGGATATATTTCTGGGAGTACCGTTCAATATCGCCTCCTACGCCCTGCTGACCCATATGGTGGCCCATGTGACCGGCCTGAGGGTGGGGGAGTTCATCCATACATTTGGCGATGCGCATCTTTATGCGAACCATTTTGAGCAGGCAAGAATCCAGCTTCAGCGGACGCCGGGGACGCTGCCAAAACTTGAGATATTGAATCAACGCGCGGAGCTAGACGATTTTGTCTACGAGGATTTCAAATTTGCGGATTATCGGGCCGCACCAAGTATCAAGGCGCCGATATCGGTATGAACTTTACCATTCGAAGTGCGGTGCCTGGCGACGAAGCCACCATCCTTGGGCTTATCCGGGCGCTGGCGGATTACGAAAAGCTGGCGCATCTGGTGGAGGCCAGTGAGGCGGATATATCGCGGGACCTGTTCGGGCCGAACCCGCGGGTGTTTTGCGAAATCGCCGAAAGCGACGGCCAGCCGGCGGGTTTTGCGCTCTGGTATTACACATATTCAACTTTTCTGGGGAAACACGGCATCTGGCTTGAGGACCTGTTTGTAGACCGAGAAAGCCGGGGTAACGGGGCGGGCAGAGCGCTGATGGTGCATCTGGCCAAAAAATGCGCGCATGAAAATCTGGGGCGATTTGAATGGTGGGTTCTGGACTGGAACGAACCCTCGATTGCGTTTTATAACTCCCTGGGTGCAGTGATGCAGGACGAGTGGAGTGTGTGCCGCATCGAGGGGGATGCCTTGAGCGGGCTGGCCAGGCTATGACGCAGGAGCGTGAAATTACGGTAGCCATGATAGCGGCGGTTTCTGAAAACGGCATTATTGGTGTTGACGGGGGTATGCCCTGGTATATCCCTTCGGATTTTGCCCATTTCAAGCGTATCACCATGGGCAAACCCATCATCATGGGGCGCAAGCAGTTTGAATCAGTAGGCAAGCCGCTGCCGGGGCGGGTAAACATCGTTATATCGCGTCGGAGCGGGTATCAGCCTGAAGGGGTAATAGTTGTCAATGAATTCGAGGATGCTATTGCCCAGGCCAAAAGCATTGCGCTGGCTGATGGTGTCGGCGAAATTATGATTATCGGGGGCGGGGAAATCTATGAGCTGGGCATGAAAATAGCCCAAAGACTCTACATTTCGCATGTGGACAAGAATGTGACGTGTGAATCTGAAACTGAACTTGTCAGATTTCCCGAGATACTGCCCGGGATCTGGAATGTGGAAGAAGAGCTTGATGTGGAGGCCAGCCTTAGCGACGAGGCGGCCTACTCAATTAAAGTTTATACACGCATTGGCCCGTTGGCGCATTGATCCTTTTGGCCGGGGTGCCTATATAGGGCGCGAGTTACGCGAGAAATTCACGAAAAACGAAAGGGCGCAGATGCCTTGGGACAATAATAGCGGTGGCGGCGGGCCATGGGGACAGCAACCGGGGGGCGGCTCCGGCCGTGGCGGAGGGCCCCGGCGGCCCGGCAATAACAGCAACACGCCGGATCTGGAAGATCTGCTCAAGCGCGGACGGGAGCAGTTCGGTGGCGAACTTCCCGGCGGGCGCTGGTTGCTTCTGGGTGGAGTAGTTGCGGCGCTTGTTTTCTGGGGCAGCCAATCGATTTATCAGGTTGCGCCGCAGGAAATTGGCGTCGAACTATTGTTCGGTAAGCCAAAGGCGGAATTGAGCGGCTCGGGCCTGCACTTTAATTTCTGGCCCTTTGAAACCGTTGAGAAAGTAACCATCACTGAAAACCAGACCCGTATCGCCTCGGTCGTGGGGGGGCAGGCCCGTTCCGACGAGGGCTTTATGCTCTCCTCGGACCAGAATATTGTGGACGTTTCCATGTCGGTGCTGTGGCGGGTAAGCGATCCGATCAAGTATCTGTTCAATGTTGCGGACCCGGATGAAATTGTGCGCAAGATCGGCGAAAGCGCCATGCGCGAGGTTGTCGGAAGGCGTCCGGCGCAGGACGTGTTTCGTGACGACCGCGCGGGAATCGAACTGGAGGTTGCCCAGATTACGCAGACCATTCTGGATTCTTACGATGCCGGAGTGACGGTTTCCAACATCAAGCTCGAACAGGCAGCACCTCCCGCGGAAGTGGCTGATGCCTTTGACGAGGTGCAGCGTGCCGAGCAGGATCAGGACCGTTTTCAGGAGGAGGCGCGTCAATATTCCAACACGCTTCTGGGCAGCGCCCGCGGGCAGGCGGCTCAAATCCGAGAAGAGGCCGCGGCTTACAAGGACCGGGTGGTAAAAGAGGCCGAGGGTGAGGCGGCACGCTTCGTTTCAGTCTATGAGGAGTATGCCAAGGCTCCCGATGTCACGCGCAAGCGCCTGTTCCTTGAAACCATGGAGCAGGTTCTTGGTGCTTCGGACAAAGTCATCATCGAGAGGGACGCGGGGACAGGGGTTGTGCCCTATCTGCCCCTGCCTGAACTCAGAACAAACACCAGCCGGACAGGGGGTTAGACCATGAACAGGATGACCCTTATCATTGTTGCGGCTATTGGAGCGCTTTATGTTCTCTTCTCGTCCCTGTTCGTGGTCAACGAACGCGACCAGGCCATTGTCACCCGATTTGGTGAGATTACCCGGGTTCACACCGAACCGGGTATCTATTTCAAGATTCCCACCGACATCGTGGAATCGGTGCAGATTATCGAAGACCGGTTGCTGCGCTATGATCTGGATGACATCACCTTGCAGGTGTCTGACGGCAAGTTCTATAATGTCGATGCGTTTGTGACCTACCGGATTTCCGATCCCGTGCGTTTCAGGGAGAGCGTGCTTGGCAGTGTGGCTCTGGTTGAACAGCGTATCAACACGCGGTTTGAATCCGCGTTGCGTCAGGTCTATGGCTTGCGGAACTTCTCTGCCGCCTTGAGTGTGCAGCGCACCGAAATGATGCGTGAGGCGCGTGATCTTATCCGGGCCGGCGTCACCGGTCTGGGAATTGACATTGTTGATGTCCGCGTGGTTCGCACCGATCTTACGCGCCAGGTCTCCAGCCAGACCTTTGATCGTATGAAAGCGGAACGCCTGGCTGAAGCCGCGGGTCTGCGCGCCAGGGGGCAGGAGCTGGCTCAGACGCTCAGAGCTGCCGCCGACCGCCAGGCCATCCAGATTACGGCCGAAGCCAACAAGCAGTCCGAAATTCTTCGGGGTGAGGGCGACGCGGAGCGCAACAGGGTGTTTGCCGAAGCATTTTCGCGTGATCCGGAGTTCTTTGAATTCTACCGTTCCCTGCAATCCTACCGGTTTGCTCTTGGGGGCGACGGAACCAGCCTTGTGCTGTCGCCGGATTCTGAGTTCTTTACCTATTTTGGTAACGCACAACCGGCGCTAATACCTGATGCGAATGGAGCCCCTGCAGTTTCAACGGGTGCGCCAGCGGGTCAGTGAACGACCTTTTTGCGGCGCTCGCTTTGGCAATTGTTCTGGAGGGGCTGATCTATGCGGCCTTCCCGGAGCAGATGAAGCGGGCGCTGCTCATGCTTCTGGACACACCCAACTCAAAGTTACGTGTTGTTGCGCTGACATGCGCGGCGGCGGGGCTTATAGTGCTGTACCTGATACGCGGCTAGCCAGCCGGTGCCGGGCGGTCGCCTTGACAAGGGGAGTGTAGTGAACGTGCGTTTTTATTCCGTGTGCCGAAGGGTTTCCATCCGGGTTCTGGTTTTCGTCACGATTGGCTGGGCGGCGCTTTCCGTCTCCGCACAGACCGTGGGACCGGCTTCTGTTTCAGAACTGGTGAAGGAGCTTTCGGGTGCCGTTGTCAACATAGGAACGTCACGGGTTGTGGAGGGGGGAAATGGTATGCCCTTTCCGCGCCTTCCCGACGGCTCTCCCCTGCGCGAGCTGTTCGAGGAACTTAACCCCAATTACGGACAAAATGAACGAATGCCGCAGGAAGCGCGCAGCTTGGGATCAGGCTTTTTTATCAGTGCTGACGGGCTGGTGGTTACCAATAATCATGTGATTGATGGTGCCGAGGAAATTCTGATCTACACATCAGATGGAAACAGGTATGTTGCCGAACTTGTGGGGGCGGACGAAAAGACCGATCTGGCGGTGTTAAAAGTCAATGCCGGTTCGAATGTGCCGTTTGTGGAATTCGGAGATAGCGACACCGCGGAGGTTGGTGACTGGGTGATGGCCATCGGCAACCCGTTCGGGCTTGGAGGTTCTGTGTCCTTGGGCATTGTTTCAGCGCGGCACCGCAATATAAATTCAGGCCCCTATGACGACTTTATTCAGACCGACGCGGCGATAAATCAGGGCAATTCAGGTGGTCCGCTTTTCGACATGGAAGGAAATGTCATTGGCGTTGCCACGGCGATTATCGCGCGCGGGGGCAGTTCAAGAGGTATCGGTTTTGCCATTCCCGTTAACCTTGCCCGACCGGTGATTGAACAATTGAGCGAATTTGGTGAAACCCGGCGTGGCTGGCTGGGGGTCGGCATTCAGGAGGTGTCCGAGGACGTGGCTGTGTCGCTGGGGCATGCGGGCACGGCGGGCGCTCTGGTGGTGGATGTCACACCGGGCGGTCCCTCGGAGGGGGTTTTGCGCTCAGGTGATCTCATTCTGAATTTTGACGGACGCGATATTGCGGTTATGACCGACCTGCCGAGGATTGTGGCTCTCACACCGGTTGGAAAAACCGTATCGGTGCGGATTATCCGTGATGGGCAAAGCATTGAAATCCCCATTGAACTGGGCCGCCTGGAAACCGGAGAACGACTGATTGCCGAAGCCCGTACCCAGACAAAGGTGCCCGAAGTCAAAGCGCCTGCAATTGATGACGGGGTGCGCCTGTCGCCGGAGGTACGGGCAATGATCGGGCTGTCGGTGGCGCCTCTGACGAGAGAGTTGCGTGACGAACTGAGTGTTGTGGGCAGTGTAAGCGGCGTGCTGATCGCAGAAGTTCTGGCCAACTCCGACGCCGAGGAAAAGGGGCTTTTCCCCGGCCTGATCATTTCCGAGGTCAATCAGAACGCGGTTCAAAGCGTTGCGGAGCTGGATGATTTTATCAAGGCAGCGCGTGAAGCGGGGCGGCTGGCGGTTTTGTTTCGGGTCTATGACGCCAGCGGTATCAGCCGTTATGTGGCTGTGCGTCTGGGCTAGATTTCAGAGTATTCCTGCCCGGCGACGGATTGCTGATCCGGTAGAGAACGGGCGGGCGCAGTTCGTGACCCTCGGGAATTTTGGATGCTCAAAACCAAGCGTTCAGTTTCGATAATCAACGGACGAACTCTTCTTCGTTGTAACCCTGAAGGTAGAGCAGGGCGCTGAGGTCGCCATGTTCGATGCGGAAGGGTGCCGCGGCGGCAACAGATGGTTTTGCGTGCAGGGCAACGCCCATTCCAGCTTCCTTGAGCATAGCCAGATCATTGGCTCCATCGCCGACCGCCAGGGTTTGCTGGTCTTGGATACCCAGTTTTTTTCGCAGTTCTTCAAGGCGTCTGACCTTGGTTGAGCTATCCACGACCGGGGGGACAACACGGCCGGTGAGCCGGTCATTTTCGTCAAATTCCAGCGCATTGGCGGTTGCTTCATCAAAGCCGATACGCTTGGCGAAATAGTCGGCGAACAGGGTAAAGCCGCCCGAAACAAGGGCGCAATAGCTCCCGTATTCCTTCATGGTGTGCACCAGAACCCGGCCGCCGGGGGCGAGGGTGATGCGTTCGCGGCGCACCTGTTTGATGGTTTGCAGGTCAAGCCCCGCAAGCAGTTTTACGCGGGTGGCAAGAGCCCGGGCAAAATCCAGTTCGCCGCGCATGGCTTTTGCGGTGATTGCGGCAATTTCCGGTTTCAGGTCCAGTTCGTCGGCCAACTCGTCGATACATTCCTCGTTGATCATTGTGCTATCCATATCGGCGAGCAGGAGCTTTTTGCGCCGATGGCGTTGAGGGACAAGCGCCACGTCAACTTCAAGGCCGCCCAATATGTCGCGTGCAATTGCAGCGGCGTTGCCGGTTTTCGGGGCGATAATCTCACAGGCAGTTTTCCGGCTGAGCCAGTTGATTTCACCGCCGGTCTCAGCCTGCACCCTGCCAACAATGCCGGTGCTCAGCACCGGGTGCGAGGGATTGGCAATGAGGCACAGCACATTGTTGCCGGAAGCGTGCGCTGGTTGCTCGGACATGACAGAAAAACACCTTGGACTGGGTGAAGTGGGGTTGATCGGGTGCCTGAATCGAGGGCAATACAGGCTATGAGCAAAAGCGCAATTCTGATAGCCGGTCCCACCGCAAGCGGCAAGTCGGTTCTGGCACTTGAGATGGCACAGCGGGTTGATGGCGTCATCATCAACACCGATTCCATGCAGGTCTACAAGGTTTTGAACAGGCTTTCAGCGCGCCCGCAGCCCCGGGACCTGGCGACTGCAAAACACGCTCTTTACGGGTTTGTTGATCCTTCTGTTCGCTTCTCCACCGGCTCATGGCTGGATGCGGTACGGAACCTGCTCGAAGGCGATGACATGTCGGGACGAATGCCGATATTTGTTGGCGGAACAGGTCTTTATTTCAAGGCGTTGCTGAACGGATTTACCGGAGCGCCGGAAGTTCCCGGAGAGACCATTGCCCGTCTGGAGGCACAGGTTGCGCCCCTGAACAGGGAACAGCGTCGCACACTGCTTTTGCGCGCCGACCCCAAAATGGCGGCCCTGCTTGACGAGCCGGACCGCCAGCGACTGGTGCGGGCGCTTGGTGTGCTTGAAAGTACCGGACGTTCGCTGGCCGAGTGGCAGAATGACGCCCACAAGAGCCTGCTCGAAGGCTATGTTCTGGAAAAGATTGTTCTCAACCCGCCACGCGACCTGCTGCGCCGGCGAATAGGAGAAAGGTTCGTGGCCATGCTTGACGAAGGGGCGACAGGGGAGGTGGCACAACTGGCGGCCCTGCAACTGCCGGACAACCTGCCGGCGATGAAGGCTATCGGGGTGCGCCAGATTCTCAGGTGGCAGGCGGGGGAAATCTCAAGGGATGAAGCGGTGGAACTGGCAACAATTGCAACAAGGCAATATGCCAAGCGCCAGCGCACCTGGTTTCGCAAGCAGATGGGAGACTGGAACTGGCGCCAGAGTTAGGGTCGGGACCCAATATTGAAGTGCTACACCCCGGCCGGAATCGCAAAGATTACAATCACCAGCGCCAGCAAAACGCCCGCACCGTAAAACGCCGCTTTCAACACAGCATAAGCCCCTCCGATGCGCAGGGCTGACAGGGCGGCCTGAAGGCTTTGCAGCCCGTAATAAAGCACAAAGGCCTTGGAGGCATAGGTAATGATTTCATAGATATTGGCCGACCAGGTGATGACAACGGCCACACTGGCGGTAATCAGATAACCCCACCTGACGGAGACTTTCTTGCGGCTGGTTTCCGAAATCAGCCCCCCCGCCCCGTTCATGTCGGCCACCGCGGCTGAAAGTTGGGAGGCCAGGGCCACGGTAATAATCAGCGGAGCAACCAGAATTCCAACCGGACGCAACAGGTCGATAATTGCCGTTTCTTCCCCGGCCCCGGAAAAGTTGGTGGTAAAATACCGCGTTATGAGCACGATGAAAACCAGATAAATTCCGGTTGAAATCCATTGCGCATGGCGCATGGTTTTGATGCGTAACTTTGTGTCATACTCATCCCCCAGATAACGCGAGGTCTCAAAGCCCTGCACCAGAATGACCAGGCCCAGCAAAACCTGAATTTCCTGGATGCCCGCATCATGGCTTACGGCAGGCCAGGAAAATTCCCCGCCCTTCAGGGCAAGAAACGAAACCACCAGCAAGGCCAGACAAAGCGCACCGATAAGCGAGAGTTTCAGACCAACGGCAAAGGTTTCCACCTTTTCCAGCGCCCCCAGCCCCCGCAACAGGCCCAGAATGCCGATAAAGGCAATTACCGCCGTTGCCACAACCCTGATCCAGAAATCATCCACGATATTGCCGCTGCGTAACGCAAAAGCCGAAAAAAGATTGAGGTAATAGGTAACCGAAACGAAATAGGCCAGCGACAGCGCAATACGCGATGCTTCCTCAATGCCCACCACCACGCCCGGCGCGTGTTGCTCCAGACCTGGTTCCACAAAAGCGATATTGTGGCGGATGGCGCTCCCATAATAATAGCCCACCGCGCAAAGCCCAAGCATTGCCGCGAAGGCCCACACCCCGGCGGTTTGGGAAAGGATCGGGCCGGCAACCAGAAACCCCGATCCGATGATTGAAGCCAGCGGGGTAACCGTTGCCCGCCAGCTGCGCCATTTAAGAACACGCGGATTGAGCAGAAGCGCCAGCCCCAAAAGCGAGGCGGCAACCAGAATAATATCACCAATTACCACCGGTTTCCCCGCTTTCTGCCGTTTGCCGGTCAGGCGTTTTCGAGTATCGCCTTATACCGGCGCACGGCTTCAGGGAACCCCATTGTCAACGCATCCGAAGTTATGGCGTGACCGATCGAAACCTCGGCAATTTCCGGGGTCGCCGCCAGAAAAGCAGGCAGGTTTGCAAGGGTAAGGTCGTGACCGGCATTGATTTCAAGCCCAGCCGCTTGCGCAGCCCGCGCCGTGACTGCAAGGCGCTGCAAATGGCGGGTCCCCTCCGGCGTGCCAAAGCTGGCGGCATAAGGGCCCGTATAGAGTTCAACCCGGTCCGCATCGACTTCCCAGGCATCCGGCGGAACGCCGGGGTCTTCGTCGATAAACAGCGCCACCCTGAGGTTTTTTGCTTTCATGCGCCGGATTGAACGCTTGAGTAGCTCGGTATTGGCATCAATGTCCCACCCGTGGTCAGATGTTGATTGCTCCGGGTCGTCGGGCACAAAGGTCACCTGATCGGGCTTTGCCTCCTCAACCAGAGACAGAAAAGTTTCGTTCGGGTAGCCCTCAATATTATATTCGGCTTCTGGAAAATCCGCCCGCAGCATTTTTGCCAGTTCACGCACATCTTTTTTGCGGATATGGCGTTCGTCGGGGCGCGGATGCGCTGTGATGCCGTCCGCCCCCGCCTCCAGTACCAGCCGTGCAATGCCGGTAACGCTGGGCCAGCCAATATCGCGCCTGTTGCGCAGCATGGCCACCGCATTGAGGTTGACAGAGAGTTGTGTCACACTAATATTCCTCAAGTTTATCCTCAAAAAAGGAGCGCCTCATGAACCTGACCAAAACGCTGACAATTGCAACCCTCTCGATAGCCATGATGTCCCAGCCGGTTTTTGCATTTGGCCTCAGTTTTGAGTGGGGTGACCTGCGGCTGTGTACATCGGGAAACCCGAACAGAGTGAAAAACCCGCCTTTTGTCCTTGAAGGGGTTCCTGCGGGGACCTCAAAAATCCAGTTCAAGCTGGTTGATCTTGATGTTCCATCCTATAATCACGGCGGGGGTGTTGTGCCTTGGGACGGCCAGGAAACAATTGAGCCTGGCGCGTTCCGCTACAAAAGCCCCTGTCCTCCCAACGGACCCCATACCTATCAGTGGACTGCAATTGCCATTAACGATACGGGTGAAGCGCTGGCGGTGGCAAAAGCCCGGCGGCAATACCCCGAATAAAACTCGGGGGTCTGCCCTACATTCCCTCAGGCCCGCGCGAAATGGCGGAAAGGCCGGTGCGCACCACTTCCACCAGTCCCAGTGGAATCATCAGGGCAATAAACTGCTCTATCTTGTCGGGGCGGCCGGTTATTTCAAAGACAAAGCTCTCGATCGAGGCATCGACCACCTGCGCCCGGAAGGCCTCGGCCAGCCTTAGGGTTTCCACCCGGCTTTCGCCGGTTCCCGCTACCTTGACCAGCGCCAGTTCACGTTCCAGCGGTTTGCCCTCCTCGGTCAGGTCATGGACCCTGTGCACCGGCACCAGCCGCTCCAGTTGCAGCTTGATCTGCGCCAGAATTTTCGGGCTGGCCTTGGTAACTACCGTTATCCGGCTCAAGCCCTTTTCGTGCTCGGTTTCCGAGACCGTCAGACTGTCGATGTTAAAACCGCGAGCCGAGAACAGCCCGGCAATGCGGGCAAGAATTCCCGGCTCATTGTCCACCAGCACGCTCAAGGTGTGGCGCTCGATTTTGGTAGTGTCCTTGGTCAGGAAATAGGCCGAGCCGCTGGCGCGTAGATGTGGGTTCATAATCTTTCTCCTCAAAGCCCCTAGACGAGAGACTTTCCCTTCTCATCAATTATGTTGCCGATGTCGGCCGTATCGGGAAGAATCATTTCGTTGTGTGCCTTGCCCGAGGGAATCATGGGCAGGCAGTTCTCCTGCTTTTCCACCCGGCAATCGAAAAGAACCGGACCGTCATGGGCCAGCATCTCGGCAATCGCCGCGTCCAGCTTATTTGGGTCCTCACAGCGTATGCCCTTGCCCCCCAGCGCTTCGGCCAGTTTCACAAAATCGGGAAGGCTCTCCGAGTAGGATTGCGAATAGCGGCTGCCATGCAGCAATTCCTGCCACTGACGCACCATGCCCATATATTCATTGTTAAGGACAAACACTTTTATCGGCAGGCGGAACTGCACCGCCGTTGAAAACTCCTGCATGGTCATTTGCACCGAGGCTTCCCCGGCAATGTCGATAACCACCGCATCGCGGTGAGCCACCTGCACGCCAACGGCCGCCGGCAGGCCATAGCCCATGGTGCCCAGCCCCCCCGAGGTCATAAAGCGGTTGGGTTTTTCAAACGGGAAATATTGCGCCGCCCACATCTGGTGCTGGCCAACCTCGGTGGTAATATAGACATCCCTGTCCCTGACCGCATCGGCCAGCCGTTCAATGGCGAACTGGGGCTTGATGATCTTGCCTGAGTTTTCATAGCCCAGACAGCCAACCTTGCGCCAGCTCTCGATTTCATCAAGCCAGGGTTTAATGGCTCCGGTTCTGGGTTCATTGGTTTTGGTGCGCCAGATGCGGATCATCTCTTCCAGCACATGACCGCAATCCCCGACTATGGGCAGATCAACGGTCACGTTTTTGTTGATTGAAGAGGGGTCAATATCCACATGGATTTTTGTTGAGTTGGGAGAAAACGCATCAATCCGGCCCGTTATCCGGTCATCAAAACGCGCCCCGATATTTATCATCAAATCGCAATCATGCATGGCCAGATTGGCCTCATAGGTGCCGTGCATCCCCAGCATCCCCAGCCACTGCGCACTGGAAGCGGGGAACGCTCCCAGCCCCATCAGGGTTGAGGTGACCGGAAAACCCGTCAGCTCCGCCAGCTCCCTCAGCCTCTCGGAGGCTTCAGGCCCGGAATTGATGACGCCGCCCCCGGTATAAAATACCGGCTTGCGGGCCTTGAGCATCAGATCAACCGCTTCACTGATTGCTTCCAGATCACCCTCGGTCTGGGGGCGATAGCTCTTGTGGTCGGTATGCGTCTGGGGCTTGAAATAGTCCCCAAGCGCAAACTGAACGTCCTTGGGAATATCCACCACCACCGGGCCGGGCCGCCCCGAAGAAGCAATATGAAACGCCTCGTGCAACACGCGGGGCAGGTCTTCGATACGCTTGACCAGGTAGTTGTGCTTGGTGCACGAGCGGGTGATCCCCACGGTGTCGCACTCCTGAAAGGCATCCGAACCAATCAGAGGAGTGGGCACCTGACCTGTCAGGCAAACCATGGGAATGGAATCAAGCAACGCATCGGTCAGACCGGTAACCGCATTGGTGGCACCGGGCCCGGAGGTCACCAGCACTACCCCCACCTTGCCCGTGGATCGTGCATAACCTTCTGCCATGTGGGTTGCACCCTGTTCATGGCGCACCAGAACATGCTCAAGAGCATCCTGCTGAAACAGGGTGTCATAGATGGGAAGCACGGCTCCCCCGGGATATCCGAACACATGTTCCACCCCCTGGTCCAGCAACGCCCTGACCACCATTTCAGCGCCGGTCATTTGTTCAGCCATTTTGTTGTCCTCGGTTCCCATCCTAGTTCAAACAGAATTTACGCAACAAAAAAAAGGCCCCCGGGGGGAGCCTTGGGCGCGCACCATCGTTCGCGGGGATTTCTAACCCGCGACGCCGGTGCGCTCCATAACCACAGGAACAAGTCTCATCCGCACAGGGACAATCCTCTTTTTGCAAAAATCTGGGTTGGATTGTTAAGCGGGTTATTCGCACAGGTCAAGAGGGCCACCTGCCAGGTTGCCTCACCGGCTCGAACCGGATGACAGAGCATCTCCGGGCCAGGTCACGGACTCATCATGCCTGAGCCAAATCCGGATTGCAGCGAGTTTGACTGAGGCGGGATAGTTGTCGTCTTGTTTGTCATATCGTGTTGCCACTGCGTGGAAGCGTTTGAGTTTGTTGAAGAAACGCCCCACCAGATTACGTGCTTTGTAAAGCGCCCTTGAAAAGACCGGTCTGAAGCGGCGTTGCAGCATGGGAGGGATATTGGCCCAGGCGTCTTTGCTGGCAATAGCGGCCCGGATGACATCGGCGTCGTATGGGCGATCCGCCAGCACCAAGGTCCGGGGTTGCAGATGCCCGAACAAGCCATTTGCATAATGGCCGTCCCAGGCCTGGCCTTCGGACAGAACCAGATCGATCAGCAACCCCAGCGCATTCACTATGGCATGGATCTTGGTGGTCAGCCCGCCGCGCGAGCGGCCCATGCAACGGGATCAGTTTGTTTTTTTAACCGTTGGCAGTATGCTGGTGCGCCCGGATGGACGATGAGCCGATCATCTGAACATCGCCATCGTAAACCTCTGATACAGCTTGAAGAATAGGATCCCAATGGTCTGCCTTGCGCCATCGGTTGAAGCGGTTTACTCAGGTCGTGTGAGGGCCATATCGAGATGGTATATCCGCCCACGGCGCTCCCGTTCACAGCCGCCAGAATATCCCGTTCAGAACCCGCCGGTCATCTACCCGCGGAACACCACGCAGCTTGTTCGGCAACAACGGTTCAATCACACTCCACTCAAAGTCACTCAAATCAAATCGTGCCATGGCAATTCCTCCATGACTCAATAGAATCTGACTGGCAGAAATTTGGGAATCCCAAATCAATCATTTATGGGTATGTGACTTGGTCTTGCGCCGCACCAAATCCGGCGATAAAAGACGCGGAATAAATTGGGCGCTGAACGCGGTCACCCCATGAGGGGATGGCAACCGTGGCGTATTTCAGCCCTGCCATTGATTGATATTGACGGGGCGCATTTCGGAGTCGCCCCTCATGAAAACGATCATTGAACCCTTTCGCATAAAATCCGTCGAACCCATCCGCTTTACCAGCCGCGCCGAGCGCAAGGAACTGTTGGCGGCGGCCCATTATAATCTGTTCGGGCTGAAATCCGAGGATGTCATTATCGACCTTTTGACGGATTCGGGGACCTCGGCGATGAGCGCGGCGCAATGGGCGGCGGTGATGAACGGCGATGAGAGTTATGCCGGCTCGCCTTCATATCTCCGCTTTGAGGCGGCGGTGCGCGACCTGATGGATTTCAAGCATATCATTCCCACCCATCAGGGGCGGGCGGCCGAGGCTATTCTGTTCTCTCTCATCGGGGGAAAAGGCAAAACCATTCCCTCCAACACCCATTTTGACACAACCCGCGGCAATATTGAGGGCACCGGGGCAACGGCCGTGGATCTGGTGATCGCCGAGGGCAAAGACCCGCAAAACTTGCACCCCTTCAAGGGCAATATGGATTTGGAGAAGCTGGAGGCGTTCCTTACCGAGCATGGGGAGGTGGTGCCTTGCGTTATGATGACCATCACCAATAATGCCGG
>DROE01000321.1 GCA_011322005.1 Devosia sp. | reverse complement strand
GTCTGGACCACCAACTCGTCATTTGCCACATCGGCCGGGCCGGGTTGTACTTTCTTTGCTGCCTTGCCCATGTCTTAAGCTCCAAATACCGCGTCAATTTTACCCTTGAGGGTCTGCGCGTTGAACGGTTTGACGATATAATTGTTCACCCCGGCCTTTTTGGCGGCAATGACGTTTTCTGTCTTTGATTCTGCCGTGACCATGATGAAGGGCAGGCGCACGGTTTCGGCTTGCGCCCTGACTTGACGCAGCAGGTCGTATCCGGTCATCGGCTCCATGTTCCAGTCGGAAATTACCAGCCCGTACTGCTTCTTTTGAATCATGGTCAGGGCCTGGCTGCCATCGGAGGCTTCATCCACGTTTTCATAACCCAACTGCTTGAGCAGATTGCGCAATATGCGCACCATTGTTGAATAATCATCCACAACAAGAATGGGTGAACTGGTGTCGAGTGACATTTTTTAACCCCCGGGGAACTGCAACAAACGCAAAGGCACCGATGTTTCCGGTGCGTTTTATCGAACTCAAGCGAAGGCTAGCCCGGCCCGTTAAATCGCCCGTAAAATGTGAGTTAGGTAGATTTTTCTAGGGTGAACTACCTATGATGTGCGCGCGGTCTGCATCCGCCTGCACACCGCCCTTGCAAACTGAGCCCGGAACGGGCAGTTTCGCCCCGAAAACCATGAACACCCTGCGGGGAGTATTTCCATTGAGTGAGTTTTGGGCCCTTGACGGCCTGGAGAAAGTTCCCGCGGACCTGAAGGGCTGCGTGGTTGCCATCGGCAATTTTGATGGTGTGCACCTTGGTCATCAGTCAGTAATCGAGCGCACCATGCGCCTTGCGGCATCCGAGAACAAACCGGCGGTGATGCTGACCTTTGAGCCACACCCTCGCGACCTGTTTGCACCTGACCCCTTCATGTTCCGCCTTACCGATGGCAAAGCCAAGGCCCGACTGGTCAAAGCGCTGGGCATGGATGCAATCGTTGTGATGGAGTTCACAAAACATCTGGCTTCCCTTGAAGCGGAGGATTTTGTTCAGCGGTTTCTGATTTCGGCCCTTGACGCCAGCGCTGTGGTCGTGGGCAGGGATTTCCATTTTGGCAAAAACCGGCGCGGCACCCCTGAGTTTTTGAAACAGGCCGGAGAAAAATCCGGTTTCAACGTGCTGCAACTGCCTTTGCTTGAAACGGAAAACGATGCGGTATCCTCTTCGCGCATCCGCGCTTCACTCAATACCGGCGAGCTTGATGTTGCCAATGCGCTTCTGGGTTATCACTGGCAATTGTCCGGTGAGGTGGTGCTGGGTGATCAGCGCGGGCGCGAACTTGGCTATCCCACCGCAAACTTCAAACTCCCCCCGACCTGCCTGCTGGCTCAGGGTGTTTACGGGGTGCGCGTCCGGCTGGGGGAGCGCCTGTTTGACGGTGTCGCTAGTTTCGGAAAACCCATGTTTGATATTCACCACTCCCCGTTCGAAGCCCATATTTTTGATTTTGACGAGGATATTTATGGCCAAACCATTCAAGTCGCGCTAGTAAACCACATCAGGGGTCAGATGACCTTTGAGGGTCTAGAGGAATTGATCGTGCAGATGGACGATGACAGCAAAAAGGCAAAGGAAGCGCTGGCCAGGGTACAGCCGCTTTCTGCCCTGGACAGGAAACTGGGCTTCATTATCTAGGGATGGCGGCTATCTGACCGCTGTCCCGGCAAAGCTTCTTCCAAGGGCCGCAAACCTTTCAGTGATGCTGTTTGTGGTATGATACGAAAATCCGAATAATCTCACAGGCAATTTATGACCAACACCGACACCGGCGCGACAAATCGCGACTATTCAGATACGCTTTTTCTGCCCAGAACCGATTTCCCCATGCGCGCCGGGCTGCCCAAACGCGAGCCGCAATGGCTTAAACGCTGGGAAGATATGGATATTTACACGCGTCTGCGCGAACAGTCCGCGGCACGCGAAAAGTTCACCCTGCACGATGGGCCCCCTTACGCCAACGGCAACATCCATATCGGGCATGCTCTCAATAAAGTCCTCAAAGACATGGTCACCCGCTCCATGCAGATGCTGGGCTATAACTCGGCCTATGTGCCGGGCTGGGATTGTCACGGCCTGCCCATCGAATGGAAAATCGAGGAGCAATACCGGGCCAGGGGCAAGAACAAGGACGAGGTTCCCATCAACGAGTTCCGCAAGGAGTGTCGTGAATTTGCGCAAAAATGGCTCGAAGTGCAGCGCACCGAATTCAAACGGCTTGGCATCACCGGCGACTGGGAAAATCCCTATACCACCATGGCCTTTGACGCCGAGGCAACCATCGCCGCCGAACTGATGAAATTCTCCATGTCCGGCCAGCTTTATCGCGGCTCAAAACCGGTGATGTGGAGCGTCGTCGAACGCACCGCGCTGGCCGAAGCCGAGATTGAATATCATGACGTGGAAAGCGAAGCCATCTGGGTGAAGTTTCCATATTATGGGACTGAGTTCTCCAAAGAGGAAATGAGTGAGGCCGACTCAAAGGAACCCTACGATCGAGAGTATTTACCGACTGATGTGCAAGCTCGAGAAGATAAATTCAAGCTCGCTTCAATTGTCATTTGGACCACCACCCCCTGGACCATCCCCTGCAATCGCGCCATCGCCTTTTCGTCAAAACTTT
>DROE01000320.1 GCA_011322005.1 Devosia sp. | reverse complement strand
TGGCTTCAACAAGAAAATATTCGTCTGTCTGAACAAATTTGCTGATCTTTGCCCGCTGCATCCCCTCAACCAGAATCTTCACCGTGCCGTCAGGAAGCTTGAGCAACTGCAACACCGAACCGATGGTGCCGGTGGCATAAAGGTCGTCAGGCCCGGGGTCATCGTCCTGAGCGTTTTTCTGGGTAACGATAAGAATATGCTTGTCGTCGCGCATGACTTCTTCGAGCGCATTCACCGATTTTTCGCGCCCCACGAAAAGGGGCACAATCATTCCGGGAAACACCACAATATCGCGTAGCGGCAGCACCGGGTAAACCTGCGCCCCACCGGTTTTCGTCTCTGGTGTCTTGGTCTCGGGCATTGGTGGTCCTTTCTGAAGTACCCAGTTGCGGGACTGCTCTGTCCGCAGGGGCACAAAACGGGCTGTCTGGCAGCCCGCTCACAGTGATTCTTCACCTTAAGATAGGGAAGCCTGAGACAGGCACAAGCCAAAGCCCGCATTTATTCATATCGAACTCACATGAATGGCCTCGGCGCAGATCCAATTCAGCCGACAAACGCGAAAGAAAGCCCCCCGAACTGTCAAAGCATGAACAGTTGCGGGCACCGGATACTTTTTCGATAGGTGCCAGGACGTCTTTACGCCTCGGCAACTACCTCTTCTTTTTCCCGGTCTGCATAGATATAGAGCGGGCGCACATTTTCGCCTTCCACCACCTCAGCGCTGATTACCACTTCTTCAACGCCTTCCAGTCCGGGCAGATCATACATGGTATCAAGCAATATCGCTTCCATTATCGAGCGCAATCCACGCGCGCCGGTTTTGCGTTCAACAGCAAGCCGGGCAATCGCGCTAAGCGCCTCATCCTGAAAACTCAGTTCCACATCTTCCATGCTGAACAGACGCTGATACTGACGCACAAGAGCATTTTTGGGTTCTGTCAGAATCTGCACCAGAGCATCCTCGTCCAGATCCCCAAGAGTTGCAATTACCGGCAGACGGCCGATAAATTCGGGTATCAGACCGAACTTGACCAGGTCCTCGGGCTCAACTTCAGCAAACAATTCGCCAACCCGGCGGTCGTCCACATCCTTGACCTCGGCGCCAAATCCGATTGACGAGCCATCGCCGCGTGCGGCAACCAGTTTTTCAAGGCCGGAAAACGCCCCGCCAACGATAAACAGGATATTGGTGGTATCAACCTGCAGGAACTCCTGCTGGGGGTGCTTGCGCCCCCCTTGCGGGGGCACGGAGGCAACCGTGCCTTCCATGACCTTGAGCAGGGCCTGTTGAACGCCCTCTCCCGAAACGTCGCGGGTGATCGAGGGGTTGTCCGACTTGCGCGAAATCTTGTCCACTTCATCGATATAGACGATGCCGCGCTGGGCTTTTTCAACGTCATAGTCGGCGGACTGTAAAAGCTTGAGAATGATGTTCTCAACGTCTTCCCCCACATAACCCGCTTCGGTAAGCGTCGTGGCGTCCGCCATGGTAAAGGGTACATCAATGATGCGGGCCAGCGTCTGGGCCAGAAGGGTCTTGCCGCAACCGGTCGGCCCGATAAGCAGAATGTTGGACTTGGACAGTTCCACATCCTGCTTTTTGGACGAATGGTGCAGGCGCTTGTAGTGATTGTGCACGGCAACGCTGAGTACCCGCTTGGCCCGGGACTGCCCGATGACATAATCATCCAGAACCTTGCATATTTCCGCCGGAGTCGGCACGCCGTCGGAGGATTTGACCAGAGAGGATTTACCCTCCTCCCGGATAATGTCCATGCAAAGCTCCACGCACTCGTCGCAGATAAAGACGGTTGGCCCCGCGATGAGTTTTCGAACTTCGTGCTGCGATTTTCCGCAAAAAGAACAATAGAGCGTATTCTTTGAGGAATCGCTGCTGGAATCATCTTTGCTCATTCAGTCACTCCCACTCAGGCAAAGCGCCTTCGGTGTACTCCAACAAGTCACGCTATTCGCCAGACCTTAAAATCAGGTAAGCCCTCGCATGCCCTTGCATTTCAAACCATAGCGCCGACAAAAAGGCAGCGCAACGCAATCACGCAGGCGTCGCGAAGCTTTGACAAACGACGTTAACAGGGAAACTTTTATTTATCAGCCGGCACCGCCCGCTTCTCGTGAATGGTATCGATAAGGCCGAACTCCTTGGCCCTGTCCGCGGTCAGGAAATTGTCCCGGTCCAGCGCTTTTTCAATTGTGTCAAACTCCTGTCCCGTGTGTTTGACATAGATTTCGTTCAGCCGGCGCTTCAGGCTTTCAACTTCCTTGGCATGGATCATGATGTCGGTCACCTGCCCCTGATAGCCGCCTGAAGGCTGATGCAGCATAACCCGCGCATTGGGCAACGCGCCGCGCATTCCCTTTTCGCCCGCCGTCAGCAACAGCGACCCCATTGAGGCCGCCTGCCCCATGCACAGGGTTGCAACGGCTGGGCGGATAAACTGCATCGTGTCATAAATCGACAACCCCGAAGAGACAACGCCACCCGGAGAATTGATATACATGGCGATTTCTTTTTTCGGATTGTCCGATTCCAGATATAGAAGCTGGGCCACGATCAGCGAGGCCATATTGTCCTCAACAACACCGGTAACAAAGATGATCCGCTCCTTGAGCAGTCGGGAATAGATGTCAAAGGCCCGCTCTCCCCTGTTGGTCTGTTCGACCACCATAGGCACAAGCGTATTCATGTAGGTATCAACGGGGTCTCTCATCCGGATAATTCTCCAATGCAGGAAAGCGAATCAAAAAAACAGCAACTGCGCCGATAGCAAACGCCAAGCCGTTAAGGGCGGGTAAACGTCCAGTTAGGCATCTTGAGGCATATGCGCAAGGTATATGGCATTTTTTGGCAGCAGTTGATCCACCTCTTCAAACAGGCCCAGAGGCAGGAAAAGCTTCGGACCATTCACAACACGCACCCGGCCCCATCCGGGCGCACACTGCCATTCCTGCCACATTTGCTTCACAAGTAGCTGACACATCATTCGCCGTACCAGACCGGAAAAAACAAGATGAATTCAATTCACTCCACCGGATTTCCGGTATTTGACGGTCACAACGATACATTGCTGCGCCTGTACACGGCACGCGAGTCCGGCATCGACCTGAACTTTTTTCAGGCCCAGCCAGATCTGCACATCGACGCGGTCAAGGCCCTGGAAGGAGGGTTCTCCGGTGGTTTTTTTGCCATGTTCACCCCCAGCGCCAAACGCGGCAGGCGGCTGGGATTCTCTCTGAGTACTCCGGAAAAGGGCGGCGCCATCACGACCCAGCGGGCTCTGGAATACACCCACGCGATGATTGATGTCGCCGAGAAACTTGTAAAAAGAAGCAAGGGTGCGGCAAAAATCTGCACCAGTGCGAACGACATCCGCAGTGCGCTGAAGGCCAATGTCATGGCCATGGTCTTGCACATCGAAGGCGCCGAGGCGATTGGTGAGGACTTTGCTTTCCTTGATGAATTATACCAACGCGGCCTGCGCTCCATTGGTCCGGTGTGGAGTCGCGACAACCAGTTCGCAAAAGGGGTCCCCTTCACTTTTCCCGGTTTGCCCGACCAGGGTCATGGCCTGAGCGGACTGGGCAAAGAACTGGTACGCATATGCAACGCCAAAGGCATAGTGCTCGACCTCTCCCACCTCAATGAAAAAGGGTTCCGGGACATTGCAAAACTCTCCGAACACCCGCTTGTCGCCACCCATTCCAACGCCCACGCCCTGTGCCCAAGCCCGCGCAACCTGACCGACAGCCAACTGGACGCTATCGCGCAGAGCAAAGGAGTTGTCGGGCTGAATTTTGCATGCGGCTTTTTGCGCAAGGATGGTTCGCACCGGAACGATGACGTGCCAATGCAAGTCCTCATCTCCCATCTGGACTATCTGATTGAGAAGCTGGGCGAAGACGGGGTGGCGCTGGGTTCAGACTTTGACGGATGTACGGTGCCCCGGCAAATTGGAGACTGTTCGGGGCTTCCTGTTCTAATCAGTGCCATGCAAAAGGCCGGGTATGGCTCTGAACTCATTGTAAAAATTACCAGTGGCAACTGGATTTCACTCCTGGAGCGCACGCTGAAGAACTGAGGCTTTCGCCTTTTTGTGGGGGGCCTTTCAGTCCTGAACCGAACGCAAACTCGACAGCGCATCCGGTATCAGGCCCGGCAAATCATCTGCAATCAGGCCTGCTCCGCCAAACAGGTTCGCCGCCTCCCCGTGCGCATAGGCAGCCGCGGCGGCGGCATCGAACCCTGACATGCCTTGCGCCAGCAGCCCGCCCACCAGTCCGGCCAGTACATCGCCCGAGCCGGCGGTGGCCAGGGTTGGCGGGGCATCTGCATTGATTGCGGCATAGCCTTCCGGTGTGGCGATAACCGTGTCGGCGCCTTTGAGCACCACCACCGCCCTGGATCTTTTCGCCGCTGCGCG
This sequence comes from Devosia sp., assembly GCA_011322005.1. GTDB lineage: Bacteria > Pseudomonadota > Alphaproteobacteria > Rhizobiales > Devosiaceae > DROE01. The sequence goes on along the minus strand of DROE01000320.1, from coordinate 9,589 downwards.
GGCGTTTTCCAGTTTCCCCCGTTTCGCTTCAAAGGCAAACAGGTGCGAAAACTCCCCCTCGTGGGGGGTAAGCACCACGGGCCTGTCGGGCAGGGCGGCGATGGCGTGAAACAGGGTTTCGGGCTGGTCTTGAAATGAGGTCAGCGCATCAGCGTCGAGCACAATAGCCGCACCCGAAGCCAGCGCCGCCCGAACATTGGCCCGTGTACCCTCCCCCTTGCCGGCGGCGGGTCCGATGACCAGGACATTTTTTCGCCTGTCTGTCAGCAGTGTTGCCAGGTCGTCAGCGGTTTCAATTTCAGCCAGCATGATCGAACTGACATGAGCCGCGTGAACCATCAGCGCTGCGCGTGTTCCGGCCAATGTTACCAGTCCCGCCCCGATACGCAGGGCCGATCGGGCCGCAAGGCGGGCGGCGCCGGTGTGCAATTCGTCGCCGGAAACCACCAGGCAATGACCCCGGCTGTATTTGTGGCCGTCTGAAACGGCTTTTGGAAGCGCCCACAGGCCGGGAGTGTTTTCAAAAGTCTGTGCTCCGACATCGGCCAGCACTGTAGCGGGAATTCCGATATCCCTCACCGCAACTTCTCCACAAAGGGTTCGACCGGGGTAAAGCAGATGCCCCGGTTTTTTTCGAAAGAAGGTCACAGTGTGGTTTGCACGTACCGCTACCCCCTTCACCTTTCCGCTGGCTCCGTCAAGCCCGCTTGGCGTGTCGATGGCAACTACCCCGTGGCCGGACCGGTTTAGAGCATTAACGATTGACGCCATCTCACCGGTGATGTTCCGGTCCAGTCCCGCCCCGAACAGCGCATCCACAATCAGCAGTTCGTTTTGAACAAGCCGCTCGCCAACCCAGTCAAGGCTGAGCGTTTGTGTTTTTCCCGCCCAGCGCTCCGCATTGGCCAGAGCATCGCCCCGCAGTTTTTCCCGGTCGCCGAACAGGGCAAGTTGCACCGGCCACCCCGCCTCGGACAGCAGCCGGGCGACAACAAACCCATCACCTCCATTATTGCCCGGCCCGCACAGAACCAGAACCGGCATCCGCCGATAGTGCTCGGTGACGACCTGAAAAACTGCGTGCCCGGCATTTTCCATCAAATCGATGGAAGCAACTCCCGCCTCCACCGCCAGCGCATCCGCTCTGGTCGTCTGGGCGGGAGTGAGAAGTAGCGAATGGGCCTGAATATCTCTCATCGAAAACCTGCAGGATTAGCTCGTAAAGGCCGACTTAGAGTCTGAACGGCCAACAAAAAAGGCCCCCGGTTTCCCTAGAGGCCTGAATGATGCAAGTCCCATCGCGCTGCATGACACAGACTATTCCTCATCGAGCAACTCGATGAGTTTTGCCAGTTCGTCCCGGGACATTTCTTTTTCCGTGGTCTTGGCGAGCTCGGCAACAAAATCCACAACCTTGTTTTCAAAGATTGGCGCCCGCAGCCCGGCCAGAGCCTCGGGGTTCTTGCGGTAATAGTCATAAACTTCCTGCTCCTTACCCGGAAAACGGCGCACTTCGGCGATCAGAGCCTGCTGATGCTCCTCGTCGGAAATTTCAATCTTGTTGAGGTTGCCGACTTCGGCCACGACCAGTCCCAGGCGCACCCTGCGCTCGGCAATGGCGCGATATTGTTCACGGGCCTCCTCTTCTGTTGTGCCCTCGTCTTCGAAGGTTTTTTTCTCCTGCTCAAGCTCGTGCATCACCCGTTGCCAGATGCCCGCGAACTCGTTGTCAATCAGTTGCTCGGGCAGATCGAATCTATGTCCCTCGTCCAGAGCATCCAGAATGAGTCGTTTGACCCGCTGGCGCACCATGCTGTCATGACTGGCTGTGATCTGCTCACGCACCGCGTCTTTGAGTGCTGAAACACTGTCCACACCGAATGTTTTGGCAAAATCATCGTCCAGCTTTGCATCCTTGGGCGTGTCAATGTGCAGAATTTCCACCTCAAACACCGCCTCCTTGCCCGCCAGTTCGGCGGAACCGTAGTCGCTCGGAAAGGAAACCTTGACCTCTCCCTTGTCACCTTTTTTCATTCCCACAAGCTGCTCTTCAAAGCCGGGAATATACTGCCCCGCACCAACCACCAGATGGGCGTGGTCACTGGAGCCGCCCTCGAAGGCCTCCCCGTCGATCTTTCCCACAAAACTCAGGCCGATCTTGTCACCCATGGCAACTTTCGCTCCGGCCTTCTTCTCTTCATACTCCCGCCGCTCGATGAACAGACGGTTTACCTCCTTGTCGACATCCTCCTCGGTGACCGGAATCACGGGCTTTTCAATCTCGATGGTCTTGAAATCCATGAGTTCGATCGTCGGCAGAACTTCGTAGGCCACATCAAAACGCAAGTCAGCTTCGCCGGAAAACACCTTGTTTATTTCCGACTGATCCTCACTCATGTCTACCTTGGGCTGGGCGGCGGCTTTTTCGCTGCGCTCTTCAAGGCTGGTTTGCACTGCCTTGTTGATGGCATCCTGCATGACTTCGGACATGATGGATTGGCCATAAATTTTTTTCAGGTGGCCCAAAGGCACTTTGCCGGGACGGAATCCCTTGATATTGGCCTTTGCCTTGAGGTCTTTCAACTTGTCGTCCTGACGCGACTTCAGATCGGTCGCCGGGATTGTCACCTCAAGTTTGCGCTTTAGCCCCTCATTCAGGGTTTCTGTCACTTGCATGCGAAAAGTCCTGTATTCATCTGTGTTTATGGGCGTGTCGGACAAAACATCCAGAGCCCGTTATCTTTCGGACCTGAACAACTCAAGACCAATTAGTCTGGTGCGGGTGGAGGGACTTGAACCCCCACGCCTTGCGGCACAAGAACCTAAATCTTGCGTGTCTACCAATTTCACCACACCCGCAAAACGGTTCCCTAAGTCGGTTTTGCGCGCCGGTCTAGCCTGAATTTGGCAGCCAGTCAAAACATAGTTGCATCAGGTCTGAAACCGGGAAATCCGTTCACCCTTGAGACAAGGCCGCCGCGGCCGAACGCATAAACAACAGGCAGTTGCACAATCAATAGGCACACCCAGTCTCTGCCCCCACCACTTTTATGGAAACTTCAAAACTTTATGCAGCACTTGCAATGAGTTAACTATAGGCAATCCGTTGGCACAACAAATGCTTGCAGGAGGTCAAGTGGCGCGCCTGTTCGGCAAAGCCTGACCAAATCCGGTCCGGCGGTGCCGGTATGCCGGGCCCAGACCGTTTCGGAGACATCGGATGAAGAAAATTGAAGCAATCATCAAGCCTTTCAAGCTCGATGAGGTGAAAGAAGCCCTGCAGGAGGTGGGGCTTCAGGGCATAACGGTTACCGAAGCCAAGGGTTTTGGTCGCCAGAAGGGACACACCGAACTTTACCGGGGTGCCGAATATGTGGTGGATTTTCTGCCCAAGGTCAAAATCGAAGTCGTGTGCCCGGACGAATTGGCCGACCCCGCCGTTGAAGCCATTGCCAATGCCGCCCAGACCGGGCGCATCGGGGACGGCAAGATTTTTGTCTACACGGTTGAGCGCGCCCTGCGCATCCGTACTGGAGAAAGCGGCAACGACGCACTTTAGATATTGAACGGGTGCACGCCCGAGAACTGATGGCGTGGCGCCTGAGAAATCACCACCTGAACCATAACTCGAGTACCAAAGGGAACAAATAATGAGTTCTGCAAATGACATCCTCAAGCAAATCAAGGATGAAAATATCAAATTCGTCGACCTGCGCTTCACCGACCCCCGCGGCAAGTTGCAACACGTCACCGTGGATGCAAGCGTTATCGATGATGACACATTTGAAGAAGGTGCCATGTTCGACGGCTCGTCCATCGCCGGGTGGAAGGCCATCAACGAAAGCGACATGGTACTGATGCCAGACCCGGATTCTGCCTATGTGGACCCGTTCTTTGGTCAGACCACGCTCTCGATCAATTGCGATATTCTGGAGCCGGCAACTTACCAGCCCTACAACCGCGATCCGCGGACAACAGCCAAGCTGGCCCAGGCCTACCTCAAGTCCTCAGGCGTTGGTGACAGCGTCGTGTTCGGGCCGGAACCGGAGTTCTTCTTGTTTGACGATGTGAAATATGCAACCTCGCCCTATAATACCGGCTTTCAGCTTGACCATTACGAGTTGGCCTCGAACTCCGACGCCAATTATGAAGCGGGAAATACCGGCCACCACATCCAGATGAAGGGTGGCTATTTCCCGGTTCCTCCGGTGGACAGCGCCCAGGACATCCGCTCCGAAATGCTTTCGGTGATGTCGGATATGGGGGTCACAACCGAAAAACACCACCACGAAGTGGGGGCGGCCCAGCACGAACTGGGCATCAAGTTTGCACCCATGGTCAAAGCTGCCGATGAAGTGCAGATATACAAATATGTGGTGCAGCAGGTGGCCAACGCCTATGGCAAGACCGCAACCTTCATGCCCAAACCCGTATTTGGCGACAATGGCTCTGGCATGCACTGCAACCAGTCCATCTGGAAGGACGGAAAGCCCCTGTTCGCGGGCGACGAGTATGCGGGCCTGTCAAAGGAAGCTCTCTATTATATCGGTGGAGTGATCAAGCACGCCAAGGCGATCAACGCTTTCACCAACCCGTCCACCAATTCCTACAAGCGGCTGGTTCCGGGCTATGAGGCCCCGGTTCTTCTGGCCTATTCGGCCCGCAACCGCTCTGCCTCGTGCCGCATTCCCTTTGCCCAGTCCCCCAACGCCAAGCGTGTCGAGGTAAGGTTCCCCGACCCCATGGCCAACCCCTATCTGGCGTTTTCGGTGCTGTTGATGGCCGGTCTGGACGGAATTACCAACAAAATCCATCCCGGTGACCCCATGGACAAGGACCTCTATGACCTGCCGCCCGAGGAACTCAGCGAAATTCCAACCGTCGCCGGTTCGCTGCGCGAAGCAATAGAGGCGCTGGACAAGGACCGCGATTTCCTCAAGGCCGGCGGCGTGTTCGACGACGACCAGATCGACGCCTATATCGAGCTTAAGATGGAAGAGGTAATCCGCTTTGAACACACACCCCATCCGGTGGAGTTCGAGCTTTATTATTCGGCGTAACTTTCACGCTGCAACACGAGCTATCGGGGCCCTTCGCGGGGCCCCTTTTTTTACTTTGGAGAGGTCAGGCGTGGACCATGATTGCATCTGCGGACTCCAGTCCGAGTTTTCGCAAATCCCGCACAATGGCTTTTTGCAGAGATGTCGCTTTGCTCAGACACGGTTCTCCGGCGACACCCTCCGCTCAAAATCAAGTTCGATTTCTCCAAACCACCTTGGGGAAAGATTGAACAAAACAGCCTCCACCAGCCCCAGAACGAAGCCAAACAGCCCGAACGCAATCGGCATGCCAACAAGGGCAAAAAAAGCCAGTCCCGATCCCGCGTTCAGCGAGCCGGTGGAAACCAGGTCATAAAACGCCCCGCCGAATGAATAGATTGCCCCCGCGACAATTCCCAGCAGCGCCATCAGCAATGCCTGAAATTTTGCAAATGAGAGTAACTTGATGTTTCCGGATTTTGTCATTGCCAAATCCCCTTTCACAACCAGAGTCAAAGTCGAAATTGCAGCGACAGGTTTTGTTGGTCCGCCGGAACCGGGTTTCCCTGATGCTTTTTTATAAGAGCCGGAAGGTCGGGCACGCCGACACGCCGAGCATCGAAAACCTGCTTCCTGATTCTAAACCAGAAAAAATGCAAGAGACAGAAAAAATACCGTCACAACACGAGGCTGGGCAAGATGGGCAAGCCGGTACGCAAAACTTAAAACTCCGGCCTGCAGCCACCCAATCGCGAAAACTTCGGAAATATCAGCGGCCTGATACGCAACACGACCGCCAAGAGGTCCTCGCATACGGTAAACTCCAAACACATACTCCGTATGACGATGACCATAGCGTCTGGCCCTTAAAAAAGTGCTGATGACGCAGCAACGAATTCTTAAAGAAAACCCCGGCCGTGAAAGGACCGGGGTTCGCCTTCTGGAGGGCGTTTTTGGGAGGAGCCTTTGCGTGAAAAACGCGCAAAAGGTTAGTCGCGGTGGTAGATTATGTCGGAGTTCCCTCCATAAGGGCGTGGCTCATTCAACCACCAGGCGGGGGGCGGAGGCGGATTGTAGGGCGTTGCCTGAACCACGGCGGGGCGCACCTGCTGCACGTTGAAGGCGTTGCCGGTGCATCTGTCCACATACATTGTGTAAACCCAGGCATTCCAGACCCCGGAAAACCGGGGCTGGTTTGAATAGCGCTCGCCGATAAACCTCACATTGGTGAACCCCTGATTGCGCAACCCGGCCTTGATCTGACCGTTTCCCATGCAATTGTTCTGAAAAACCAGACCGGGCCCGGGCGAGTGCGTGTTGGAGAATATTCCAGAACCGCCCCCGTTTTGGCCAAAGTTCAACTGAAAAGTGAGCGAGGATGCAACCAGGGGAGTTGAAAACACCAGTGCCGTGGCCAACGCCACCAGCGCCAGCGCCCGTTTATGGCCGGGCCAACGACGCCCGGCAGGTCCGTCAGTCTGACGATTTCCACTTTGACAAAGAGACATGTTGTGTCCGCCATTGGTATAAGATGACCTCTGCGAAAAGAGGGGCCTGGCGGAGGACCTACCCGCCGGGAGTTGAACGGCAGCAGAACCACTCGTTCAGCCTGTGTTCATCTTGAAACAAATTCTTGAGGGGACGCCGGGAGACTGACTGACGCCTCCCCGAGGTATGCTATTAAATTGGCAGACAATTGATTCGGTACATTTCACTCACGGGAGCGCTCATGCCGCAGGCCAACGATCTGTTTTCCAACGAGCGGAAAACCCCTTCCGCTTCCGGCCAGAAGGACCACGACGGGGCTGCAAAGGTCCCCGCCGCGCCTGCACGCGCGAACACTGCCGCGGGAGGGGGAAGCTATTCGGCAGCCGACATCGAGGTCCTGGAGGGGCTTGAGCCGGTAAGGCGGCGTCCGGGCATGTATATCGGAGGAACGGACGCAACGGCCCTGCATCATCTGTTTGCCGAAGTCATCGACAATTGCATGGATGAAGCCATTGCCGGACACGCCTCACGAATAGAAGTGCACCTGGGTGAGGATGGTTTTCTCTCGGTAACGGACAACGGGCGCGGCATTCCGGTCGATGCGCACCCCAGGTTCCCCGACAAGTCGGCGCTGGAAATCATAATGACCACCCTGCACGCAGGCGGAAAATTTGAGTCTAAGGCCTATGAGACTTCGGGGGGCCTGCACGGAGTGGGAGTATCTGTGGTCAATGCCCTCTCGGAAGAACTGAGCGTCGAGGTGGCCCGCGACCAGATATTGTATTCGCAAAACTATTCACGGGGACTGCCAAAAGGCCCGCTCAAAAAGGGAGAGAAAGTCCACAACCGGCGCGGCACCACCATCCGTTTCCGCCCGGACCCAAGCATCTTTGGCCCCAAAGCGAAGTTTTCCGCCAAACGCCTGTTCGCCATGACCCGGGCCAAGGCCTACCTGTTCGGGGGTGTGGAAATCCGCTGGTCGTGCGATGGTTCACTCGCCGGGGATGACCTGCCGGAAAAAGAGGTGTTTCACTACCCCGGCGGCCTGCGTGATTTCATGGCCAGTCGTATTGAGGGGCAAACGCGCATTGTCGAGGATATTTTTTCGGGCCGCAGCGGCAGGCCGGGCGGCCATGGCTATACAGAATGGGCCATTGCCTGGTATCTGGGCGACGGCTTCACCTCTTCCTATTGCAATACGGTTCCCACCAGAGACGGCGGCACCCACGAAAGCGGGCTTCGCACAACCCTGTTGCGCGGCCTCAAGGCCTATGGCGAGCTCTCGGGCAACAAGCGCGCCTCAGCGCTGAATGCCGATGACATATTCTCCCATTGTGGTGCCATGCTCTCGGTATTTATGCGCGAGCCTGAATTTGTCGGACAGACCAAGGACCGCCTGTCCTCCACCGAAGCCGGCAGAATAGTCGACAACGCCCTGCGCGATGCCTTTGACCACTGGCTGGCCAACTCTCCCAATCAGGCAACTCGCCTGCTCGACTGGGCCATTGAGCGGGCCGAAGAGCGCATCAGGAGACGCAAGCAAAAAGAAATCGACCGGGCCAGCGCCACCCGAAAACTGCGCCTGCCCGGCAAACTCGCCGATTGTTCCAGCACAGCCGCGCAAGGGGCAGAGCTCTTCATCGTGGAGGGTGACTCCGCCGGTGGCAGCGCTAAACAGGCGCGCAACCGAAAATACCAGGCGGTGCTGCCGCTGCGGGGCAAGGTGCTCAATGTCGCAAATGCCAGCCGCGAGAAACTGGCGGCCAATCAGCAGATTGGCGATATCATCCAGGCTATCGGCACCGGCACCGGCGAGCGCTATACGGAACAGGATATCCGCTACGACAAGATCATCATCATGACGGACGCGGACGTGGACGGGGCGCATATCGCGTCATTGCTGATCACCTTGTTCTTCAAGGAAACACCGCAACTTATTGACAATGGTCACTTGTATCTGGCTCTGCCTCCCCTGTTTCGTATTACTCAGGGCGACAAAACCATCTATGCCCGCGATAATGTGCACAAGGATGAATTGCTGCAATCCGAGTTCACTGGGCATGGCAAGGTTGAAATCACCCGTTTCAAGGGCCTGGGGGAAATGCCCCATCAGCACCTCAAGGAAACGACGATGGCACCCGCAACGCGTCGGCTTTTGCAGGTCCGGGTTGCCAGCGGACAGGAGGGCGCCAGAAAGTCCGTTGACCAACTCATGGGCAACAAGCCCGAACTGCGCTTCGCCTTTATTCAGCAGAACGCAGAGTTCGCGAAAAATCTTGATATCTGACAGTCCGGGCGGCAAGGCCGTGCCTGCCGGGGTGACGAAATCGCGCACCCTGATTGCCCGTTTCGGCATCGTGCCACCACAATGCTCGTTAAGCTAAGCACAACCTGCCCGTTGACTTGTCAAGAACAGGCGCTATTGTCCCTGCCGTCAGTGGCCATTCATTTGCGCCTGAGTTGCAGCTCGGGGGCAGTTTTCTAAGAATAGATGCGGCGCACAAAACAAAGCGGGTGTTGCAGCCAGAAACGCGATGGACTTCCAAAGCCAGCCGGTGCCAAAGGCATCAATGAATGAGTGGACAAATACTTGACGGACAAGTTTTACAGCCTGGGGCTGAGTAAAAAGGTCGCCGATGCGGTGGCCAAAACCGGTTACACGCAGCCAACAGAAATTCAGGAACAGGCCATTCCCCATGTGCTGGCCAAGCGCGACCTGATGGGCATTGCCCAGACAGGAACCGGCAAGACGGCTTCCTTTGTTTTACCCATGCTCACATTGCTGGAAAAGGGCCGGGCGCGGGCGCGCATGCCGCGCACTCTCATTTTAGAGCCGACCCGTGAACTGGCGGCACAGGTTTTTGAGAACTTCGAGAAATACGGCATCAATCACAAGCTCAACGTAGCCCTGCTGATCGGCGGTGTTTCGTTTGACGAACAGAACAAGATTCTGGCCCGTGGTGCCGATGTGCTGATTGCCACCCCCGGCCGGCTGCTCGATCATTTTGAACGTGGCCGGCTGCTGATGACCGGCACCGAAATTTTTGTCATTGATGAAGCGG
>DROE01000319.1 GCA_011322005.1 Devosia sp. | reverse complement strand
GGGGCAGGTTTTTTTACGCGTCCGGTACGCAAAACCTCACCCGGACAGGCCTTTTACTGCACGGGCCATGCCAATCTGCCCGCATGGACATTCTCCTGGTATATGGATGTGATTTTGTGTCCTGCCACCAGATATGGTAGTGTTAACAGATGCTTATCACGCATCCTGCGTTGCAGAATGCGAACGGTTGCTGCATTCTGCAATTTTCCATGCGGGCTGGTCTGCGGGGCAGTGGCCCGGAGTATCTCACGGGATGTTCTGGCGTTTGATTTTTGCCCGCAATTGTGTACGGTCCCGGGCCGAGACGCCAATCAGCTCCGCCACCCGCCAGACCATGTTGTCCTCAAGTTCGTGATTTTCCCTATCCGCGTATACCACCGACCACATCATGGCGATAATTTCAATGCGCTGTTCCATTTCCAGTTGGGTGATGGTTGAGGTGAACTGATAAAAATCCACCGCTTCGGCGTCTTTCTTGCAGGCGATTTCCAGCAGTTCAGTAATTTGAGTTTCGCTTAGGTCAAAATGTTCCTTAAGAACGCGGGAGACGGTTTTATTTTCCTCATCAGTGATTTCCCCGTCAATCCCCATAAGGTGCACCAGTAATGCCGCCACGGCCAGCTTGGGGTCGACCGGAACCTGTTTGGCTTCTTTGGGACTGGCGAAAAGTCTGGAAATTGCGCTGAACATCTTTTGACTTTCGGTTTTCGCGTTTCTTTCAACCTAGTCTCTCCCCCCACAGGTCTCAAGCAGAAGTTAGCGCACAAAATCGTGGGGGGAGTGGAGGGGGCTTGACTCCTGTCCCCATTATGATGTTCTCTTTTTGTTCTATTGTGCCAAGCGGAGCAGGCATCATGCAGGTGGTGGACAGGCGACAGGCTATCGCCCGGTTGCGGACACAGATTGAGGGGATTGAAAAGCGCTCGTTTCCCGAGGTCCGTCAGGCTCAGTCTCGCCCGTATATTATCAGAGCGCCGGACGAGAAGTTTGCTCCGGCCCCGGCGGGTCTGCTGCACGAGGTCTGGAGCGATGAGGTGCGTAATAGTGGAGCGGCGTTTGGTTTTGCACTGGGGCAGGCACGGGCGCTTTTGGGGCGGTCGCGTCCGGCAATCCTGTTCCTGCAGCTTGCCCACGAGGCTCAGCAGACGGGTCTGCCCTATGGGCCCGGACTTTGTCATTTCGGACTTTGCCCCGAGGCCCTGATTATCGGGCGGGTGCGTAATGTAACCGAGCTTTTATGGGCGGCGGAAGAAGCGGCGGGCTGCAAAGCGGTGGCGGCAATTATTGTCGATATTATTCATCCCGGAAAAATCCTTGATTTCACCGCCTCGCGGCGGCTGGCCATGCGGGCCGGAAGGGGTAAGGCTTCGGTTTTTTTGTTGCGCTACGGGCGAGAACGGGAGGCCGGTGCCAGCCATTTGCGCTGGCGCGTGGCTCCGGTTTCAAGCATGGAGGCCCTTTTTGATGCCCGCGCTCCGGGATGCCCGCGCTGGCAGGTCTGTCTGGAGAAGGGGCAGGGGATGGTGAGCGACATGCTGGGGCAGATGAGATGGGTATTGAATTGGACAGAAAATGGGTTTGCGCTCGAACAGGCAGTGGGAACGGACAAGGCAGGAAAAGCAGGGGTCGGACCGGCTCTATCTGGCCCTGTACCTACCGCGCTGGGCTACGGATTGTCTGAAACGGCATGAGAAACAGCTGGCTCTCTCATCGGCACCGCTGGTGCTCTACGAGCGGGAAAAGGGCGCGATGCGGCTTCAGGCAACGGACGCGGCGGCGGAGCGGGCCGGGCTTTACCGGAGCCAGAACCTGTCGGATGCGCGGGCGCTTTGCCCCGGCCTTGTCGCACGCGAGATGGACGGGGAATATCTTTCCGCATTGTTTGGAAGTCTGGCCGACTGGCACGCCTATGCATCGCCGATTGTTTCCATTTTTCCCGGTACCTTCATCCCTGACATACGTACCTCTTTTGGCGATTTGCTGCTCGATGTCACGGGAGTAAGTCATCTGTTCGGGGGCAATCGGCAGATGCTTGCCCATGTCAGCGGGCGGCTGGAAAGGGCGGGCTTTACAGCACAGGGGGCGATGGCCCAGAGCATTGGGGGGGCGTGGGCGCTGGCCCGGTTTGACCCGGGAAAGATTGTTGAGGCGGAGGACTTGAAAACTTGTCTGGCCCCTTTGCCTGTTTCGGCCCTGCGGCTGGATGAAAAGCTCGTTTTCGGGCTGGAGCAGATGGGGCTGAAAACCATCGGCTCTCTTTACGGGCGGAACCGCAAGGCCTTGCGGGCGCGGTTCGGGGACAGGCTGATCGAACGCCTCAATCAGGCCCTTGGCTATCTGGAAGAACGCCTTGTGCCGCGTTTGCCGGTGCCCGAACGGCAATCGGAGCGTCGGCTTGCCGAACCGATCGTGCTTGAGAGGGATATATTGATGGTGGTGAACGATCTGGCCATCCGTCTTTGCGCACAACTGGAAAAAGAGGGCATGGGCGCGCAGAGCTTTCATCTGTTGCTGTTCAGAATTGACTGTCAGCTGATGTATCTGGCGGTGAACGCGGCCCGGCCCGTTCGCGCGCCTGATCATATTGCCCGGCTGTTTGTCAACCGGATTAAGAGGCTGGCCGGGGAGTTTGACGCCGGGTTCGGAATCGAAGCCATCAGACTGACGGCAGGTTCTGTCTCCCAACTGGATGCGCACCAGAGCGGGGTGTTTGAACTTGTCGATGGAGCGAAGGATCTGGAGCGGCTTTATGACCGCATGGCGGCCCGGCTGGGGCCAAAGGCCATATTGCGTTCCAGACCCGTCAACTCCCATCTGCCGGAGCGGGCGGTGGTGCTGGAGCCGGTAATCGCTGGAACCGGAGACGATGCGGATGCGCTCATTTCGTTTGAGGATGGGGAGCCGGCAACAAAGGCGGCTTTGGCATTGCCTGCCCGTCCCCTGCGGTTGCTGCCGGTGCCCGAGCAAATCAGTGTGATGGCCGAGGTGCCCGACGGACCGCCGGTAAGGATGGTGTGGCGGCGCCTGTCCTACCGGTTGCTCAAGGCGGCGGGGCCGGAGCGCATCGGGGTTGAATGGTGGCAGCCCGGAGCGGGGACGCTAACCCGGGATTATTACCGGGTTGAGGACAAAGCGGGGCGGCGGTTCTGGATTTTCCGCGAGGGGCTTTACGGGAGCGAAAGCAATGACCCGCGCTGGTTCATGCACGGGTTTGACCCATGAGCATTAGAGCAAAGAGTGCTAAAACAACGAGCACCTATGTGGAACTGGCGGCGCTCTCCAATTATTCGTTTTTGCGCGGCGGCTCGCACTCCCATGAACTGGTGATACAGGCCAGCGCTGTCGGTCAGAGCGGTCTGGCGCTTTGCGACCGCAACAGTTTTGCCGGAATCGTGCGGGCTCATGTGGCAATGCGTGAGCTTGAAGCTCAATTTCCCAAGAAATATAATCCCGATTTCCGCTTTATCGTGGGCACGCGGTTGTGTTTTGCCGACAATACTCCCGATATTCTGGCCTACCCCACAGATCGCAAGTCCTATGGGCGCCTGTGCGCGCTTTTGACCATTGGCAACCGGCGGACGCAAAAAGGGGATTGCGAGCTCTATTTTGCTGATCTGGCGGAATATTCAGAAGGGCAATTGTTCGCGGTGCTGGCGGACAGGCCTGAAAGCGTCGAACAGTTCCAGATATTGCGTGATCTTGAAACTGTTGCGCGAGGCCGGGTGTGGCTGGCCGCTGCGTGCTCCTATAAGGGGTGCGACCGGGCCTGGCTGAACCGGTTGGCGGGTATGGCAACCCGCGCCCGGGTGCCGCTGCTGGCAATCAACGATGTGCTTTATCACGTTCCCGAGCGGCGCGTTCTTCAGGATGTTTTGACCTGTATCCGCACCCATTGCCCTATCGAAACAGCAGGCCGGCGCTTGCAACAAAATGCCGAGCGCCACCTGAAATCTCCTGGCGAAATGGCACGCCTGTTCCGGGATCACCCGGAGGCGATTGTTGAAACGGGCCGGCTGGCGGCCCGGATTGGGTTCAGCCTTGATGAGTTGCGTTATGAATATCCCACCGAAACCATTGGCAATGGTGAAAGCGCCCAGCAAACGCTGGAGCGTCTGACCAATGAGGGCGCGCAAAAACGCTATCCGACAGGTGTGCCGGAGAAAATCACAAAAGCCATTGCTCACGAGCTCGAACTCATCGCTTCAAAAGACTATGCACCCTATTTTCTGACCGTGCATGATCTGGTGCGTTTTGCCCGTGAGGAGCGGGGGATATTGTGTCAGGGGCGGGGGTCGGCGGCCAATTCGGTGGTCTGCTATTGCTTGGGGGTCACCGAGGTCGACCCGATGATGATTGACCTGCTGTTTGAGCGTTTTATCTCCAACGAGCGCAACGAGCCGCCCGATATTGACGTGGATTTCGAGCACGAACGCCGCGAGGAGGTCATCCAGTATCTTTACAACAAATATGGCCGCCACCGGGCCGGGCTGGCGGCAACGGTGGTCACCTATCGCAAGCGCGGGGCGGTGCGCGAGGTGGGCAAGGTATTCGGGCTTTCCGCTGATATGATCGAGGCGCTGAACGGGTTGAACTGGGGCTTTCACGGTAGGGATATTGACCTGGCCCGGGTCCGGGAAATCAGCCTTGATCCGGAGGAGCATAATCTGGCGCTGGTGTTGAAACTTGTCGGGGAGCTTATCGGTTTTCCCCGTCACCTCTCCCAGCATGTGGGGGGGTTTGTGCTTACCCGCGGGCGGCTTGATCATCTGGTGCCCATTTCCAACGCGGCCATGGAAAACCGCACCGTGGTCGAGTGGGACAAGGACGATCTGGATGCGCTGGGGCTGCTCAAGGTCGATGTGCTGGGGCTGGGCATGCTCACCTGCATAAGGCGGGCCTTTGAAATGCTGCGGCTCAATTATGGAGAAAAATACTCCATGGCATCGGTGCCCAGGGAGGAGCCTGAAGTTTACAAAATGACCCACCGGGCAGATACGCTTGGGGTATTCCAGATTGAAAGCCGGGCGCAAATGTCGATGCTGCCCCGGCTGAAACCAGTCAACTTCTACGATCTGGTGGTCGAGGTGGCCATCGTTCGGCCCGGACCCATTCAGGGGGATATGGTGCACCCCTATCTCAGACGGCGCAACGGGGACGAAAAAGTCGAATATCCAAAACCGGAACTCAAAAAAGTGCTGGAAAAAACCTATGGAGTGCCGCTGTTTCAGGAACAGGCGATGAAAATCGCCATTGTTGCCGCCGGGTTTACCCCTTCGGAGGCCGATCAGTTGCGCCGGGCCATGGCCACCTTCCGGCGCACCGGCACTATCGGTAATTTCCGTGAACGGCTTATCAAGGGCATGCGGACACGGGGTTATGAAAAGGATTTTGCGGAACGCTGTTTCAAGCAGATTGAGGGGTTTGCCGATTATGGTTTCCCCGAAAGCCATGCGGCTTCATTTGCCCTTCTGGTCTATATTTCGTGTTGGCTGAAATGCCACTACCCGGACGTGTTTGCCGCCGCCCTGCTCAACAGCCAGCCGATGGGGTTTTATGCCCCGGCCCAGATTGTGCGCGATGCCCGCGAACATGGTGTGCAAGTGCTGGATGTGGACATCAACCATTCTGATATTGATACGGTTCTGGAGCCGGGTTCACAAGCGGCGCCAAGGGTAAAGAGGCGGCACAGGGAAATGGCAAAAGATATTTTAACAACTCATGCCATCCGGCTGGGATTGATGAGAATCAAGGGACTGTCCCGTGATGACGCAGCCATAATCGTTGCCCGGCGCAAAAAAGGTTATGACAGCGTGCGCGATCTGTGGCTCAGGACCGGGCTTGGCATGTCCGCTCTGGAAAAGCTGGCGGGAGCCGATGCGTTTTCTTCCATCGGGCTGGACCGGCGGGCGGCCCTGTGGGCGGTGCACGGCCTCAAGGGCATGTCGGGGGTTGAAACTCTTCCCCTGTTTCAGGCCGGAGAACAGTTCAGCGTTGCAGAAAAAGAAGGGGCAAATCTGCCCCCGATGCCCCCCGGAGAGCAGGTGGCCCATGATTATCGGACCCTTTCCCTCTCCCTCAAGGCCCATCCGGTGTGGTTTTTCCGGTCCGCACTGTCCCGCCAGCGCGTTATCAGCTCGGAAAAACTGGAACAAAGTCCCAACAATTCCGTGGTCGAGGTGGCGGGGCTGGTGCTGGTGCGCCAGCGTCCGGGCACGGCCAGCGGAGTGATTTTTTTGACGCTGGAGGACGAAACCGGGGTGGTCAATATCATCATCTGGCCCAAGGTATTTGAAAAATACCGCCGACAGGTATTGGGTGCGCGCTTCGTGCGTGTGCGGGGCCATGTGCAGAAGGAGGGTCTGGTTATCCATCTGGTTGCCCGGGAGGTTGTCGACCTCAGTCCGGCCCTGAGCGCTCTGGCAAGCGGGGAGGCGGTGGATGAGACCCTGCTTGGCGGGGCCGCCGAGAGGGGAGGGAACCTTTTGCCCTCGCGGGCAAAATACCGGGGTGCAAGGGGACAAAAGCCACCACGCTCCGGCCAGCATCCACGCAACGCAACCTGGCCGGGAAGTCGCGATTTTCATTGAGAAAACCAGATTTGCGCCCCCGATTAGGACAAAATTCACCATGTCTTTGCACCGGATATGCTGGAAAGCGGTTTTTAACCAGTGCGGATGCAAAATTGTCATCTGATTAACAGCAGCGTGGCCCGATGTTTTTTCAGTCAGCACGTTCCAAGATGCCGGCAAACGATTATGTGTCGATTGTACGCTCGGTCTATAAAGACCGGGTGGCGATGCTGTTCGGGCTGGGCGCCACCGCCGTGGGGGCGGCGGCGGCGGCCTTGCAGTCCGGTGCCGCCTTTTTGTTTGCCTATGCGGGACTGTTTCTGTTTCTTGCGCTTGTCAGATATCGCGAGGCCTTGGCTTTTGAGGCTGCGGGGATAAGTTCTGAGGATGCCAGGCAAGCCGAATACTGGGAGCTTCGCGCCACGCTGAGTGGATCAGTTACTGCCATAGCCTATGGAACCTGGTGTTTTTTCTCGCTGGTGCTGGTTGGTGACGGGTACGCCACGCTGACAGCTATGGCCATAACAATCGCAGCGATGGTGGGTATCGTGGCCCGCAACTACGGGCTGGACCGGCTTGTGACCCTGCAATCCATACTGGTGGGGGCTCCTCTGACGCTGGGGCTCGTTCTTGTGGGAGATATTTTTCATATTCTGCTGGCCATGTTGTTTGCTCCGAT
Source organism: Devosia sp. (assembly GCA_011322005.1). GTDB lineage: Bacteria > Pseudomonadota > Alphaproteobacteria > Rhizobiales > Devosiaceae > DROE01. The sequence continues at coordinate 9,001 of DROE01000319.1, read as the reverse complement.
GCTGATAAGTTTCAGGTCGGTTGCGGGGGATGTACGCAATGTGCTGCTCGCGGCGGTGCGTGACAGGGTGGAAGTCTCCCGGCTTGCGGTGGAACTGGATACGGCACTCTCCACCATGTCCCACGGGTTGTGCATGCTTGATGAAGATCTGAAGGTTGCAGTGGCCAATGACCAGATACAGCTTATGCTTTGTGGAGAAGCAGGCATGGATTGTGTGGGTCATGACTTCAGGGACATGATAAAAATAGCGCAATCCAAGGGGGCGTTGACCGAGCTTTCGGGCCAGCGACTGGCAACCGCTGTAGCCGACGGGGGGCAGTCAAAACTGGTTCTGCAGTTGCATGATGGCCGCCAGAGCGAGGTCTCAATCAACACTCAGAACCAACAGACGGTGCTGGTGCTTGAGGACATTACAGAGCGGGTGCAAGCTGAGAACCGCATAAAATTCATGGCGCGATTTGATCAGCTGACCAATCTGCCAAACCGGGCCTATTTCAGCGAACAGGTCGAGGCGCGCCTGAAAAAGTTTCAGGTCCGGGACATGGACACTCCGGTTGCCCTGATGATTCTGGATATTGATGATTTCAAGAACATCAATGACAGTTACGGGCACCCCATGGGTGATCGTCTGCTGGGGGTGATGGCGCGCCGTCTGAGACAGGCGCTGGACTCAAATATTGTGGTGGGCCGGTTCGGGGGTGATGAGTTCACCGTGTTTTTTGATGCCGGGGTCGAATCGCATCTGATCGAGAATACGGCGGATGTGCTGCTTGAAACATTGGGCAAGCCCATTGTGTTTGATGGAGAAGAGCTGGAGGTGCATGCCAGCGTGGGGTTCGTCCTTTCAAAAGCGAACAGGTGCGACCTTAACTGGTTGCTCAAGCGTGCGGATCTAGCGCTTTACGCTTCAAAGGAAAATGGAAAAGGCAACTGGTCCAAATTTCACAGCGGAATGGACAGGGACTATAATGAGCGCAAGCGTATGAAAGAGGCCCTGCGTCAGGCGCTGATCAATGACGAATTGTCGCTTGTCTACCAGCCCGTGGTGGATTTGGGCACGCGTAAAGTGGTGGGGTGCGAAGCTCTCACCCGGTGGAATCATGGGGAACTGGGCACAATACCGCCCAGCATATTCATTCCGATCGCCGAGGAAATGGGTCTGATTTCGGAGCTGACGGACTGGGTGCTGCACACGGCCACGCGCGAATGCGCCCAATGGCCCGGGCAGTTGGCAGTTGCAGTAAACATTTCAGCGCGCGATTTCCGGGGAAGCAAAGTGCAAAACATGGTTGCCTCGGCCCTGAAGAAATCAGGGCTTGCGCCGGACCGGTTGGAGATCGAGGTGACCGAATCCGTGCTGGTGGATGAGCTCAAGGTCGCTTCCGGTGCGTTGAGCGAGATAGCTTCCTGGGGTGTAGGCATTGCTCTGGATGATTTCGGCACTGGCTATTCATCTCTGGGCTATCTGCATGACCTGCCGTTCAGCAAACTCAAGATCGACCGCACTTTCACCGCCGATGTGACATCAGACCCCCGCTCGCTCAAACTGATGCGCAACATTGCCCGGCTGAGCAAGGACTTGGAAATGACCGTCACCGTTGAAGGGGTAGAGACCGAGGCGCAACTCGATGTTATCGCTCAGATAGGACTCATAGATCAGATTCAGGGGTATATTTTTGGTGCTCCGGTTCCGCAAAGCGAGATCAAAGAGTTGGTCCACTCGGTTTCCGGACTGCCCCGACCTTCAGCGGGGCCTCTGTGCACGGCCGAGAACGATCTGCTGGAAGCCTAAAATTTTATTCGTTAATCATATTGGTAAATGAAAGGTTAAACACCATTTAACCCTTCTCGACGAAGCTCTAAACTGGCACTGCAGTGCGGGACAACCAGCGGGGCGGGGTGAGATTTGTGGTTGAGAAAAACCAGCCATCACGGTTTGCGGCGTCGATTCTGGACGTGCTGGAACAGGTTACCTACCGACGGGTGCCGTTTGCCGATCAGTTCGATCCGGTCTATCGCCTCAGGTATCAGGCCTATCTGCGCGAGGGCTTCATCGCACCCAATGCACAAAGTGTGGTTTTTGACGAGCATGATCTGGCGCCGAACGTTTATTGTTTTGGGGTCTATATCAAAGATGAATTGGTCAGTTCCATCCGGTTTCATCACGTTAGGCCGACCCAGCGCACCTCGCCAAGTCGCACCGTGTTTCCGAAGACTCTGGGCGGAATGCTGGACAAAGGCGTAACCTACATAGATCCCAGCCGGTTTACCGCTGACCATGAAGCGACCCTTGCCTACCCGGCTCTACCCTATCTCACGCTGCGCATCGTTGCCATGGCCTCGGAATATTTCAAGGTCGATTATTGTGTTTCCTCGGTGCGCACCGAGCATGCGGCCTTCTATGTGCGGGTTTTCGGCTCCAAACGGCTTCCAGGAGTGGGATACTACAAGGATATCGAGTTCCCCATGCACCTTTATGCAGCAAGGGTTGCCTCCATAAGGGACCGGGTAGCCCGGCGCTATCCCTTCTTCATGTCGACGGCCAAGGAGAGGAAGAGGCTTTTTGAAGCGGGCAGCAGTCGCGATGCCTTTGAGCGTGTCGCACCCACTGCCAGGCAGGCGCAGTCGGATCGTGAGGAGATGGTGAAAGATGATCCCGAAGCCGAATGAGAAGGAATGTCTGTACAGTCAGGTTGCTCGAAGTTTGACTTTCCTTCTGAAAAAGTGGCAAACGGCGTCCGGCAAGATGGCCGACACTCACGAGCGAGAGGAAAAGCAATGCGGCTCAGGGTACTTGATTTTGGGACGGTTTCAGCGCTTCGCAGCCAGGCGATATTTCATGGAATTGCCGAATCCATCACGGCTGAAAGTGACCCCGTTCTTTCCCTGGCAAGCCCGGCTACGCCCTATGTGAGTGTGGGCATGCATCAGGAAATCGCCAAAGAAGTTGATGAGGATTTCTGTAAGTCTTCCGAGCTGCCCGTCTATCGGCGCCATGTGGGCGGGGGGACGGTCTATCTGGATGAGAACCAGATTTTCACCCATTTCATCTATCCAAAGGACAAGGCACCAAAACGGGCCGAACAGCTTTACCCGATGTTTATCGAGCCGGTGGTGGCCACCTATCACGACCTGGGCATTGAGGCTGAATTCCGGCCTGCCAACGACATTCATGTGAAGGGGCGCAAGATCGGGGGGACCGGGGCTGCAAGCATTGCCGATGCAACAGTGATGGCGGGCAGTTTCATGCGTGATTTTGATACCGCAACCATGGCCAAATGCCTCAAAGTGCCCAATGAGAAGTTTCGCGACAAACTCAGAACCACGCTGGATGACTATATGACCACCATGCTCAAGGAGCTGGGGGAAATCCCGCCGCGTGAACTTATCGTTGAGAAGTTTCTGGCTCAGTGCGCGCGCCTTCTCAAGGTAGAGCCCTATCAGGATCAGCCCGGCGAGGCTGAGTTGGCCGCCATCGCGGACGCCGAGGTGGCGCTGGTTGACCCGGAATGGACGTTTGTCCAGGGGCGGAAATTTGTTGAGATGGGGGTCAAGATTTCATCGGGGACCCATTTGACAGAGGCCATGCACAAGGCTCCCGGGGGGCTGATCCGGGTGCATCTGCTTGGTCGCGACAACAAAGTTGCCGACCTGCTGATCTCGGGGGACTTCACCTGCCTTCCCCCAGAAGGGGTCGACCGGCTGGCGGCGTACCTGTCGGGAACGGCACTGACGCAGGAAGCGCTCAGTGCCGCTGCTGACAAGGGCATGGCCGAGCTTGGTATCGAGATGCCTGGAGTGGCGGGATCGGACATGGCAACCGCAATCATGGGCGCAGCGGAGACATCCGCCTAGACCTTTGAAGGGGCCAGGCCCCAACCGCGAGTTGAAAACATGAAAAATATTTGCGTGCTCCAGCATACCGAAACCGAATTCCTGGGGCTGATGGAAGATCATCTGGAGGGGCGCAATATCCGCTTCAGTTACCACCGGCCGTTTACCGCCGGGGGGACGGTTCCCACAGAGCGCGGGGACTTTGACGGGCTGATCGTTCTAGGTGGAGGACCCTATGGAGTTGTCAGCGGTTTCCTGCTTCCAAGCCTGATGCCCGAGTTGCGCCTGACAAAGTCGTTTCTTGATGCAGACCTGCCTGTCATTGGTATCGGCATGGGTGCGCTGGTGCTTGCAATTGCTGCCGGAGGCGGGGCAGAGGAATCACCGTTGCGTTTCGTAGTGGAAACCGCACAAACAGTTCATGCCCATGCGTTGGGCGGACATCTGCCGGACCGGTTCCCCGTGGTTTCTTATCTGCGCGACCGGCCGGTATTGCCTGAGGGGGCGTTGGTGCTGGCGCAAAACGACGCGGGAGAGCCCCTGGTATTTTCACTGAATGACAACTCGCTGGGCTTCATCGGTCATCCGGGAATGAAGTCGGGAATGGCGGAGGATTTGATCATGGAGTTTGCTGAAACACCGCACAATACCGCTGAGGGGCTTGAAGCTCTTCGGGGAGTCCAGGGTGAAATCGCCGAGGTTCTGAGTGCGATCATGGTGGGCATTTCCAGGCACACAAGACTATTGTGAACGGACCCCGCGTCGGGCTGGCGAAGGGTGCCAACGCAACGATGTGCGGTGCGTTTCCCGATGAGCCAAATTCCCTGTTTGAATCTTGTCGGTTTCACCGATTGCACATTCCGTTTTCTTCATGTATCGTTCCCTGATCACCTCGCGGTGCGCGGCAAGGGAGGGGCTGTTCGATGCCCGGTCGTGCGAGAGGATTTGCTACAAGGGAGAGGCTGATGGCCAGCAAACTGATAATCATCATGGTCAACACTGACCCGCGCAATGGCGAAGAGCTTGGCGCCCCGTTCTTTCAGGCAACGGTTGCTGCGGCAATGGATTATGAAGTCGAGGTGGTGTGCACCGCAACAGCGGGGCAGTTGATGAAGAAGGGTTTTGCCGAGGGTCTTGTGGTCAAGGAAGGCTCGCCAAAAACCGTTTATGACTTCATCAAGGACGCCCATGAGGCAGGCGCGAAATTTTATTGCTGTTCCCCCAATCTGGCTTTATTTGATATGAGCGAGGATGACCTGATCCCCGAGTGCGAAGGTATTGTGGGTGGTGCCAAGGTAATCGAGGACGTCATGGAAGATGATGACGTTCGGGTGATGACCTACTGAGGTTGGCGCTTCAGAGCTGCAAGGGAATTTCACCATGAGCGAGCACAGTTTAATCAGCGATCCGCTTTCAGACGAGCCAGTTGTTCCTTACGAGAAACTCGAAGCCATCTTTGATGATATCAAGGGGCATATGCTCTATGATCACGAGTTGCATGGCTGCCTGAATTGCGGCATCTGCACCGCGACCTGTCCCTCGGCCAGCTATTACGACTATTCCCCCCGCGAGATCGTCCAGCTGTTATGGACCGAAAATCTTGAAGGCATATATGATGCCATGCAGGAGAAAATCTGGTCATGTGCGCAATGCTATACCTGTGCGGCGCGGTGTCCCTTCGAAAATTCGCCTGGCGGGTTGGTGATGATCATGCGCGAGGTGGCCATCAAGCACGAGATGGAATCGGTCAAGGCGGTGCTCAGGCCATTCTCGCGCGTACTGCTCAAGGTCATCTCCACCGGCAATCAGCTTGCGCCCAACATGATCACCAGAGAGGCGTTTCCCGACTGGGGGCCCGATGTTTCCAAGGTTGAGGCGCCACTGGCAATTTTGCGCAAAGCCATCCCCATGCCCACCATGCACACCCTGGATACCGCCTGGGTGGTGAACCTGAAAACATCGGTTGAACTTTTTTCCATCTGGGAGGCCACCGGGGTTCTGGATCAGCTCGAAAGTGTCGATGAAAACCTGTTTGATGTGGTGCTCGATGTGATGGACGAAAAACGCGAAGAATATGAAGACTGGCTCGAAGAGCAGGAAGACGAAGACGACGAATAGGCTTTTTGCCCGCCCGTAACCAATTCAGGCGCAGGCCACCGTCAAAAGAAAACAGGAGACTTCCATGGCTGAAAAAGAAAATTCAGGTGCCGGGTATGAGGGTTTTGGGGCCGAGTGGAAAGCGACAAAACTCAGCGATGCCGATGCCCGCCGGGCCACGGACTGGGTGGAGGCAAAAATCGACCGCCGCGCCCTGCTTACGGGCAAGCGTAAGGAAGATGTGCGCGACATCATGTGGCAACTGGAAAAAGAGGGCGAGATTGTTGTTCATCGGGTGGGGGATCACAATGATCCGGTGATGGCCAAAACCCTTTACGGCTGGGACAAAAAAATCCCCACCAACAATTTCTGGCATCATAAATCCTGTGGCCAGTGCGGCAATATTCCGGGCTATCCCTCTTCGGTTCTGTGGCTGCAAAACAAGCTGGGCACCAAATATCTGGACGAAACCGACCAGACCTCGTGCACGGCGTGGAACTATCACGGCTCGGGTATTGGCAATGTGGTTTCTCTGGCCGCGGTGTTTCTGAGGAATTTTCATCAGGCCTATATGTCGGCAAAGGCCGAAGGGCTGCCCGAGGGTACCTATTATCCGCTGGTGCATTGCGGCACGTCGTTTGGCAATTACAAGGAAATGCGCATTTTCCTGATGCACTCGGCCGAACTCCGGGCGCAGGTGAAGGAAATTCTGGGCAAGCTGGGGCGGCTGGTAGATGGCAAGCTGTTGATCCCCGAAGAAATCGTGCACTATTCGGAATGGCTGCATGTGGTGCGCCACCGCCTCAAGGAGCATCAGGTGATAGACGTTTCAAACGTCAGAGCCACGGTGCATCCGGCCTGTCATGTCTACAAGATGGTGCCCGAGGATGTGATTTACGACAATGACGTGCTCGACGGCAACCGGGTCGCGGTGACCACTGGGCTGCTGGAAACGCTGGGTACTGAGGTGATTGACTATTCCACCTGGTATGATTGTTGTGGCTTCGGGTTCCGCCACATTATCGGGGAGCGCGAGTTCACCCGCTCATTCGCTATCGACCGAAAAGTCAAGGTCGCCGTTGAAGAAGCCAGGGCTGACATAATGGTGGGCCACGATACCGGGTGTATCACCACTTTGGATAAAAATCAGTGGATTGGAAAAGCCGTGGACAAGGTCTATGCGCTGCCGATCATGGCTGATTGCCAGTTTGCGGCCCTGGCGCTGGGGGCGCATCCCTACAAGCTGGCGCAATTACACTGGCATGCCAGCCCGTTCGAGACACTGCTGGAAAAAATCGGTATCGACTGGGAGAAAGCCAAGAGCGAGTTCGAGGGCTATCTGGGCGAGGTTGCCAAGGGAAAAATCGAAACTCTCTACGACCCCAAGCGCGCCATAACGTCGGGACCGGGATATAAACGCCCCGCCCAACTGGAAGGAACATCAGCAAAATGAGCAAGCCGGTTCTAATCGTTGGCAGCGGACCTGCGGGACTATCTGCCGCCCATGCCCTGGCCAGCGCAGGCCAGGAAGTGGTTCTGGTGGAGAAAGAGGACCGCCTCGGGGGCGCGCCGATTATTTCGGGTTATGCACGGCTGGTGCCCTCGCGGGAATGGGCCAAAGATGCCATCGGGGGCATGGTCACCCGTGTCGAGGAAAACCCGCTGATAAAAATTCACATGAATACAATCGTGGAAACGTTTGAGGGCAATCCGGGTGCTTTTAGCGCCAAACTCAGGGACGGGACCAGTATTGAAGCCGGAGCAGCGATTCTTTGCACCGGCTTTACCCATTTTGACAGTGTGAACAAACCCGAATGGGGCTTTGGCACCTATGAAGATGTGGTGACCACCACCCAGGTCGAGCAGATGCTTTCCAGTGGTTCGGGCATCAAGTGCCCATCGGACGGTCGTGAGCCGGAGCGGGTGGCAATCCTTTTGTGTGTAGGCTCGCGTGACCGCCAGATCGGGCGCGAATGGTGCTCAAAAATCTGTTGCACCGTCTCGGCCAATCTGGCCATGGAAATCCGTGAGGAACTGCCCAATTGCAACGTTTATATCTACTATATGGATATCCGCACTTTCGGACTTTACGAGGGTGACTTTTACTGGGCTTCGCAGGAAGAGCACAAGGTCAAATATATCAAGGCGCGCATCGCCGAGGTTGCCTCCGACGGCAAGCGCCTGATTGTCAAGGGCGAGGACACGCTGGTCAAGCGGCCGATCATGATCCCCTTTGACATGGTGGTGCATGCGGTGGGCATGGACCCCAATGTGGACAATATGACCCTTTCGGCGGTGTTTGGCGTTGACCTTGAAAAATACGGTCATATCCGGAAGGCCTCAACCTATGCGGCCATGTCGGAGACATCGCGGGCCGGGGTGTTCGTCGCCGGGGCGGCGACTGGTCCCGAGACCATTGATGATTCCATTGCTCAGGGCCAATCGGCGGCAATGGCGGCGCTCTCCCTTGTTTCCTCCACAAATAAAGAGGCCGCTGAATAGTGCTGGGATTCTTGCATCGACAGGCTGACAACACGAGTGTGCGCCCGGCGGTTCTGCATCTCTCGGGTCCACGGCTTCGGCGCGCTCTTGAGCACCTGGAAGAACGTGCAGAGCCCACGGGCGGTATCGAGCGGTATGTCAGCGCGCTGGTGCTCAAATCATCCCTTTTTCAGGAAATTCTTGCAAAGGGAAAAGTCGAGCAAATGAGTGAATCCGAGTTTCACGATCTTGCTGTTTTTGTCACGCCGGGGCGACGGCGCATGAGTGCTTCTCTTGATGGAGCCAATATGGGGCGCCTGCTCGGGGCAATCACCAAACTGCTGGCGGGTTGGTCGGATGTGTCGACCACCGACGAGCGTATGGCGGCTTTTATCAACACCTTCCCCGATGACAGGGCTCATCGCTGGGTGCGCGATCTGGGGGCGGAGCTGTTGCATTTCAGCGCGCCCGACCATTATCCGCTGATGACACGCTGGATGTGGGACGAAAAGGTGGGCACAGGCGTGTTGCGCGAGATCTGGTACTCAGAGCGGGAGGACATGAGCCGGATCGAGGTGGATGACAGTTT
>DROE01000318.1 GCA_011322005.1 Devosia sp. | reverse complement strand
GCCTGAAGGCAAGCTTCCTCGATGCATTCGTCAATGTGTGCCCGGACTTCATGCTCTGGCATGAAAGTAATGGCGGCCGTATAGTTGCCGGGTGCCGTGACTATTTCAAAATCGGCCGTGGTGGTTTTGGCGGTAGACGTCGACGGGAAACGATCATTTTCTGATTCCGAGCCAATTACGTGCCTGAGCAGCGTGGTCTTTCCCGCGCCTGTTGTTCCGAGGAACAAAATGGTACTGTATCCATCACTGGCAGTGGGGAGGGGTATCAATTCTTCACGCTTTGATACTGAATCGAAGCGCAACGCTTCTATTCCGTCGAAGAAGGCAGAAACAACAACGCGATCGTATCTGGATTCTGCGTCACGACGACGATCACCATTCCACCAAGATTCGTCTCCCAGAAGTTCATTCATTTGGGCAACAAGGCGATCCGCCTGAGCTTCGTCGCTCGTGCCGAGGCCGCGCCGGACTTTGAGGCCTCGTTCCCCGCGGCTGTCAGTTCGTACTGGATGGCGAAATATAATACTCCAACCCGGGCGGTTGGAGCGTGATTTAGATGCATTAAATTTTTTGTTGGCCATAATGTTGTTCCTCGTTGTTCCATTGGCAGACTTTTCTCATGTTCAAAGCCTCATGTCAAACTATTTGGAACAACGAGGAACAACGGTTGTCAATCGACCCAATGATTGACTCCGCGTTCTTGACAGAAAATGTGCAGAGCGAAACAATTGCCCATCCGCTCGGGGCTGCGCAAAACAAACACCTGCCGGGCGGCAGCCAAGACGGACAGGGCCCGGGCGTTTGATATGATCCACCAGAATTTTGTCAGCATGGTCCAGAGTGCGTCGCCTGGCAGCGGTTTGCGCTATCGGGGGGAGACCGTCACCTATGGTGAGGCTCTGAGCAGGATCAGGAGCCTTGCCAATGGGTTTCGGGCTCAGGGCATTGGCACCGGAGATGGGGTGGCGGTTCTTTTGCCCAACTCGCCTGAATTGTTTGTTGTGGTCCATGCGCTTTTTGCGATCGGGGCCATCGCTATGCCGCTTAGCACTGGGGCGACCCGTCAAGAGTGTGCCCACGCGATAGGTAAATCCAGCGCCGTAGCAATTGTCGCTTCAAGCGCGCTCTCAGCGCTGGCACAAAGTCTTGAACCAAGTTTGAGCGGCAAACTATCTCAAAAGGTGTTTCTGACCGAGGGCGTGGGAGCGGGAAGTATCGGGAACCTGGGCAAAATGCCTGATGAACCGCTTCGGGCTGTTTCTGGAGATCTGCCTGCGCTCTATCTGACATCTTCTGGCACAACTGGAAGCCCGAAAATCGTTGTTCACACGCAGGGCGGGCTGTTGGAAGACGCCAAGCGCACAAGCAGGGCGTGGCAGCTCAGTCCGGATGATGTGGTCTTCAACATGCTGCCGGGAAACTTTGCCCTTGGCTTGCTGTTGGGAATATCAAATGCACCGGAGGTTGGAGCCAGTGTGGTCTACTGGCACGACGCCCGGCCTCTGGTGCTGGCGCGCGAGGCTTTGCTTGCGACCCTGGTTGCGGAAAATGTCAGCGTTATCGCTGCGGTGCCTGCCATGTATGAGACACTGGCCGCCACTGCCGGAAGTTTTGATCTGAGTAAAATACGGCTCTCCTTTTCCGGTGGCGCGGCCCTGAGCCGTGAAGTATTTGACAACTGCCGGGACCGGCTAGGCCTGACTATCCGGCAGGCCTATGGGCTGACAGAAGCGGTGATGGTAGCGCATAATGACAGCCCGGATCTGGAAACCACCTGGCGCTCGGTAGGGCGCCCGGCGGGGAACGCGCAAGTCAAGATCGACAGGTATGATGACCGTCTGCCTCCGGGGGTGGGTGAACTGATGGTCAAATCTTCTTCGATGATGAAAGGTTATCTGGACGATGAAGAGGAAACCCGCGCCTGTTTCTCAGACGGGTGGCTTCTGACAGGTGATCTGGCCCGGCTCGATGGGGCGGGCAATATTTATATCGTTGGGCGACGCAAACTGCTGATTGAAGTCCTAGGCTACAAGATCGACCCCATCGAAGTCGAACAGATATTGCAAGAACATGAAAACATCGCAGAGGCGGTGGTGATCGGAACCGGGCAGGATGACGCCGCAGGACAGCGTCTGAAAGCAGTTATCGTGCCCCGGAAAGGGGAAATAGCGCCTGAAGAACTGAAAAATTTCCTGCGGAAGCGGTTATCGAACTACAAGGTTCCCACCCTGTTCGAGTTCCGCGAGGAACTGCCAAAAAGCTCAACGGGAAAGATTTTAAGGGGCCAGTTGACCTCCGGGAAATAGGACACATGTCAGGATTGGCGCCGTTGCACAAACCGGGCAATGCTGGCGGGGGTTTCGAAAAGATCCGGCCCCAAGTCGGCATCCGGAATCTGAATGGAAAAACTCTCTTCAAGAAACTCGATCAGCCCCACAAGCCCGATCGAATCGAGCAGACCCGAGCCAAGCAGCGCGGTTTGAGACGAAATCTCGACCCCGGAACCCACATCGGACAGGCTCTGGCGAAGATACTGAATAATCCGGGTTTCAATGTCCACCAAGGGGGTATGTCCTCCAGAAGGGTAAATCTGTACCGGTTTTGATTTGTATAGCAATTGCGCTACATTGCAAAACTCAGCGACGATTACCAGCAAAAGCCAGAGCACCCAATGCCCACATCAGTTCAGACAACCCGTCTTCTGGGAGAGCAGGAAAGACTGCTCAATTATCTGCATGGGTATGGCGGCCTTATCGTCATGCAGGTGCTGCATATTCGCGGCCGGTTGGACGCAAAATCGGTCAGGAACGGCCTGAACTGGCTGCAGCGCCGTTACCCCATGGCCCGCGCCCATGTGCGCTATGGCGGGCTTGTGTTCCGCAAATATCCCCCCTTCGTTTACCGCCAGCCCAGATTTGAACTTGAGGGCACAGGAAAAATAGCATTGCGCGTGACTGAAAACGACTGGCAGCAGGTGCTGGCCGAGGAACTGCGCAAGCCCCTGCCACGCGGACGCACGCCGCGAATGCGCCTGACAATGGTCAATGACCCCGAAGAGGAACTGACCCATCTTCTGTTGAGCGCGGACCACTCCTCTGTTGATGCGCAATCATGCAACCTGCTGGCCCGGGAGTTGCTGCAACATCTGGCCGACCCCGCTGCCATGGAAGCGCAAGAGCCCAGGGAGAGGGGACTGCCCCCGCCGCTGGAAGCGAGGCTGCAAAGACAAAGCAACAACGCAAGAAGCCCCTATCAGGCCGCCATCCGGCTGCCAAAGGGCAAAAAGGAGCGCGGGCGCACCGCCACCCGTGTGGTCAAGCGCGCAATCGCGCCCGAACAACTCAAGCGTCTAAAGGAAGCGGCGCTTGAAAACCGCACTTCCCTGCATGGAGCGCTGGCAGCGGCGTTTTTGCTTGCCATCAGGGACAAACATGGCCTGAGTGAAATGACCTGCCTGTCCTCGGTGGACATGCGCCGTATGTGCAAACCACAAATTCCCGCAGAAACCTTTGGATGTTATCTGGACATCCTGCGCACCCGCCATGAACTGGCAAAAGACTTCTGGCCCCTTGCCAGAGACGTATCCTTCCGGATTATTTCGACCCTTTCCCGGAACCGGGAGGCCGCCTCGCTGCTCAAGCTGCCGGACTGGGAAATCTACGCCAGGGAAGGCCTGCCCACCATGGTTTCGGGGCGCCGCATTGACGGGCTGGCGATCACAACGGCGGGCAGTTCCGGGCTGGAACAAGATTACGGCCATCTCAGACTTGAAGACGTAACCATGGCGGTATCGCTGGACACTTTTGGACCCGGCGTTCTGGTGATTAGCTGTGAACGGCTGGGGGGGCTCGACCTGAGCATCTGTTATGCGACGCGGGCAACCTGCAAACAAGATATTCAGGACATCACCGGGCGGGCGTTGAAACACCTTGCTGCCCATTCGATAATTGAAAAAGCTGATGTATAGGTTCT
>DROE01000317.1 GCA_011322005.1 Devosia sp. | reverse complement strand
CCTGCATGTGCTGCGGCTGGATGGAGAGATTGTTGCGGTGCGCTACAATCTGGTGCACGGGCAGCATAATTTTGCCCTGATTTCATCGATGTCGGCGCGCGAGGAACTGCGCCCCGGCTCCCCAGGCAAGCAGAACATTCTGCGGGCAATGCAGGCGATATTTGAGGACGGAAACACGCTTTGCGACATGGGTGAGGGGTATTCGGACGAAAAACGCCACTGGTGCAATGTAACAATTCCCCTGCGCACCCACTATCTGGCGCTGTCGCGGCACGGGGAGCTTGTGGGCAAGCTTCACCGGCTAAAAGAACAGGCCCGCAACAAAATCAAAAACAACAAGCATCTGTTCAAGCTGTTCAAGGCAGCGCGGGCGACTGCAGGTTAAGCGGAAGAGTTTTAGTGCCCTTGACCTGCAGGAGCAAGTTGCAAGCGGGCCGCATTCGTCAGGTCGCCAAGGACAGGATTGATCCTTGTGCCTTCAACTTGCAAGCAAGGCAGGCGCTGGGCAAATTCCTTGAAATCGGCTCCGGCTCCAACGACAAGCTCGGGTTCAAACACAAGGGTACCGAAATCATCGTCAAGGGCATCGATGTGGGTGATCGGAACAACGGGGATATTGTTATCTGAGGAGCGGTTCTCCCTTTCCCCTCACCCTCTTGTATCTCTTTCCTTGTCCTTCGAGACGGCTTGCGGTCTCCTCAGGATGAGGAGGTTGGGATAACTTTCTTCCGCCAAGCTGATGGGAGGAGTTGTTTCTTTTCTCCTCCCGCCGGTCACCCTGTGGAAAAGCAGGGCCAGCGGCAAAATAAGCTCTAAAGCAGCTTTCTGGCCCGCAGGGAGACATGGCCGGAGCGCCCGATGATAACATGGTCGTGCAGGATGATGCCCAGGGGTGCGGCAACTTCTTTGATGGCGCGGGTCATGGCCACGTCAGCGCTTGAAGGGGAGGGGTCGCCCGAGGGGTGATTGTGCACCAGTATCAGGGCGGTGGCCGAGAGTTCGAGCGAGCGGCGGATGACCTCGCGGGGGTAGACAGGGGTATGGTCGACCGTTCCCACCTGTTGCACCTCATCGGCGATAAGCTTGTTCTTTTTATCAAGGAACAGGATGCGGAACTGTTCTTTTTCCTCAAAAGCCATTTGCGAACGGCAATAATCGATCAACCCGGACCACGAATCGAGCACCGGGCGTTCGCGAAGATTGTCACGGGCGAAGCGCTGGGCCGCGGCGAGTATCACCTTGAGGTCCGTAACAGCCACCGGACCCAGCCCCTCAACTTCTTCGAGCAGATGCGACGGTGCGCCCAGAACTTCAGAAAAAGACCCAAAACGCTCAATCAGGGCCTTGGCCACCGGTTTGGTGTCGCGGCGCGGCAGCAGACGAAACAGGATGAGTTCGAGGAGTTCGTAATCGGCCATCGCTTCGGAACCTGAAGCAATAAAGCGATGACGCAGACGGTCGCGGTGGCCGTGGAAGTGAGGCTTGTGGCTTTCCGCCATCCCGGCGGGTTTCATGTCCTTTTTGGACTTTCCGCTCATTTCGTATCAGGCGAGGTGAGGTTGAACAACCCGGCCGGGGAAGTGGTGAATACCTCGTTGCCGGTTTCGGTGATGCCGATGGAATGCTCGCACTGGGCTGACAAGGAGCGGTCGCGGGTAACTGCCGTCCAACCATCAGAAAGGACTTTTACATGGGGCCGGCCCAGGTTGATCATCGGTTCGATGGTAAAGATCATGCCAGGCTTCAGTTCCGGTCCGGCTCCGGGAGTGCCAAAATGCATGATGTTGGGTTCGTCATGGAACAGGCGCCCCAAACCATGGCCCACAAAATTGCGCACTACCGCGGTGCGCTGGCTCTCGGCATGGGACTGAATGGCAGCGCCGATGTCGCCGGTGGTGTTGCCGGGAACAGCCGCTTCAATGCCCTTTTCAAGACACTCATAGGCAATATGGATGAGGCGTTCGGCCTTGCGCGGGATTTCGCCCACGCCGTACATGCGTGAACTGTCTCCGTGCCAGCCATCAACGACATAGGTGAGGTCGATATTGACAATGTCGCCCTCACGCAGAACCCGCTCGCCGGGGATACCGTGGCACACCACATGATTGATGGAGGTGCAGATTGAGTGGCGATAGCCCCGGTAGAACAGCGTGGCAGGGATAGCCCCATGGTCACGCCCGAACTCAAAGGCCAGCCGGTCCAGTTCGCCTGTGGTCACCCCGGGGCGCACATGTTGAGTGAGCATATCAAGAGCACGGGCGGTCATCTGGCCGGCTCTGCGCATGCCGGCAAAACCTTCTTCACCATGCAGGGGAATAACACCGGGTGCACGCTTTGAGCGGGATTGCGCTTCAACATAGGTGACCATGAATGTTTCTCCGCAATCCTGGGGCCCAATTTCCTGCTGCTAGTTCCGTTTCGGAGATGAAACGAAGGGAAGGGGCCCCGCAAGGCTTATCTCTGCCGGACTTATCTGGCAGGAATAAGCCAGAAATTCGACACCCCGGCTTCTGGCCTTTTCTTGCGCCTTTGCATAGGTGCGGTCAAGGTCGGCGGCGAAAGCGAAACGGGTGCAGTCACTTCGTTGTACCACATAAAGGGTGACGGACCGTTTTCCCTGTTCAACCATTCTTGCCATCTCGTCCAGGTGTCGTGCGCCGCGGGCGGTGACACTGTCGGGAAATTCCGCCAGCCCCCGTTCGCGTGAGAAATGCACGTTTTTGACCTCCAGATAACATTCGGGCATTCCCTCAGCACTCAGAAGAAAGTCGATGCGGCTCTTTTCGCCATATTTAACTTCAGGGCGCACATTTGTGTAAGCCGTGAGCGGGGCGATGGCCTTGGCGGCAAGCGCTTCGGCGACCAGACGGTTGGGCTGGGCAGTATTGATACCCACCAGCCCGCTTTCCAGTTCCACGCTTTGCCACGACCAGGCCAGTTTGCGTTTGGGATTGGAGGAATAGGACAGATAAACCGGCAGGCCCGGCTCCGTCAGCCCGGCCATGGAGCCGGTATTGGCACAATGGGCGGTGACAACCTGCCCGTCGTCCAACTCGATATCGGCCAGAAAGCGCTTATAGCGTTTAATCAGGTATCCGCGGGCAACAGGTTGGGGCAGGAGCATTGCTGGGGTCTCTTTTGGGGAGCCGGTGAACAAATTGTCGCCACCGGCTTGACCTGTCAAATCGGGGCAGGCATCCCTTGTGCGATACCTCTAAGGTGAACGACAATGGGGGCCGGGAGCAAGCACATATGAATACAAACCCACAACCAGTTGTGAGCGCCGGATTGCTGGTTATAGGTGATGAAATCCTTTCCGGCAGGACACCTGACAGAAACATCAACACCATCGCCCGGTTTTGCACGGAGTTGGGGATTGACCTTTCTCAGGTGCGGGTGGTTGCCGACGACGTGGACGAGGTCGTGGAAGCTGTCAACGCCTTGAGAACCCGCTATACTCACGTGTTCACTACCGGCGGCATCGGACCGACTCATGACGATATTACAGCACAGTGCATGGCCACGGCCTTCGGGGTTGAGCTGGTGGAAAACCCTGAAGCCATAGCCATGATGGAGCACCGTTTCGGCGATTCGCGCGCGCTCACCGCCGCCCGCAGACGCATGGCCCGCATCCCGGCGGGAGCAACCCTTATCCCAAACATTGTAAGCGCCGCGCCGGGGTTTAAGATAGGCAATGTTTACGTCATGGCCGGAGTACCAAAAATCATGCAGGCGATGCTCGAAAACATCGCACCGACACTTGAGGGGGGGCGAAGGCTTTTCAGCCGCACAATTGAGGTGGGGGTCGGTGAGAGTGCGATCGCCGGTGCGCTCAAGAAAATTCAGGACGAGTACGACGATGTAAAAATCGGTTCTTATCCCCGGATGGGGGAAAAACCGGTGTTTACCGAGGTGGTTTTGCGGGGCGCAGATGAACTCAGACTGGACGAAGCGGCGCAAAAAGTGCACAGAGCAGTGAACAAAGCCCATGCAGAACATGGGGTGAACCTTGGCTGACGGAGAAAAGGGCATGGAGCCGCAAAACAAATCCTTCCCGGTAACCTGGGATCAGTTTCACCGCGACTCGCGGGCGCTGGCCTGGCGGCTGAACGAAGAGGGGCCGTTTTCGGCCATGGTGGCAATCACACGGGGTGGGCTGGTGCCGGCGGCAATCGTTGCCCGGGAAATCAACATTCGCCTGATTGAAACCGTGTCGGTGAAATCCTACGACCATCAGTCCCAGGGCGATATTGAAGTGCTCAAGCCCATTGCCGATTTGGTACGGACCGGTGCGGCTTCGGGCAAAGTTTTGATTGTCGATGATTTGGTGGACACCGGGGCCACGGCGCGGGTGGTGCGCGACATGCTGCCGGGTGCGCACTTCGCCACGGTCTATGCCAAACCCAAGGGGCGTGAATTGGTCGATACCTTTGTAACCGAGGTAAGCCAGGACACCTGGATATATTTCCCCTGGGACCTGGATGTGGCCTATGCGCCGCCCATCCATGGTGGTGCTGACTAGCGCCGGGAAAGTTTCGCGGGCGTGGTGGAATTGGTAGACACACAGGACTTAAAATCCTGAGAAAGGTGACTTTCGTGCGGGTTCGATTCCCGCCGCCCGCACCATTTTTATATCTCGTGCTGGTTCGCTTTGCTCACGCTCCGATGGGGCGTAACACGAGTAGCGGCTCGCGCTGAAGCTCACTGGCGCGTTCGAGGCTTCTCCCTCAAACGGCACCATCCTTCAGGTTCGCACCGGTTCAGATCTGAACGATGTTTAGCTTATGGCAATGGATTTGGAGATTTCAAATACCGAGCCTTCATCATCGATCCATTTGAAATTCAGTTCGCCAGCCTCGGGTACCTTGAGATAAAATTCAAAGAACGGGCTTTGGGAAACGGCCCCTTGTGGATAAAAGGTCACCACTTCGCGCCCGTTGAAGGTGACCTCGAAAGTGTGAATTATCATGCGGGGGATTCTTTCGCCGGTATCCCGGTCCCGGCGCTGGCCCGATTCCATGGGATGGTTGATAAGCGCCTTGATGAGCACCGATTCACCGACTGAGGCCGTATCGGGGACCCGGACGCGAGGTGTGATTGCCATTATCTGTCTCCAGTATCTCGGCGCCGCCTGTGTTGTCCCCAACTGCGCGCCAGAAATGTTCCATTTTACAAAGGCCGGTGAACTGGTCCCTGGCCGTGTAACGCTTCCCCCGGGGGGTTAGCTGCTGCCGCATCCCCCGATGGTAACACCAACTTCGCGGGCGGTGCTGATGAAGGTGCCGTCAGGCATTTTTGCAACGGCAATAACGTTCTGAGTGCCGGCAAGACGAATGCGCACGGAGGCCTCCGAGCTTCCCGACAATTCACCAAAATTCAGCGTCATGACTTCTGGCACGGGATTGTCGTCACCCAGCAGCATTATGGAAAGGGCCCCCGGCGCGGCTACGGAAACCGGCACCATATTGCCGTTTTCAACCAGCTCTGGGATGGTCAGGGTGATGTCACCTTCGAGTAGCTCGGCCCCCCCGGTGAAGGCATCAATGGTGGCCCGGGTCTCTTCCACTCCGGCGATGGCGGCTTCCAGTGGAATAAGGGTCACGCTGATGGCAGCACCACCAAGAACGAGGGCCCGCCTTCTGGATAAATTCATAAGAGCTTCTCCCGCGAAATGGCTGCAGAAACGTATATGGCAGCCAACACATACCGAGTTTGGCATGTAACATGCGTAGTGGAAGGACACAAGCCGACGTGTAATGACATTGTTGTCATTGGGCAGAGTCGAGTAGCAAGCAGGACATGGCACTGATTTTGTGGTAAAGTGCAATCAGATCGCCTCGCGTTGGAATTAAACTCCGTCATGCTGTTAACGCTGCTTGCCACCAGACGATTGATTTTGCCGCGTTGAAGAACCAAAGGCTATTGAACCGTGAACCGTGTCGGGGCATTTCTGCTGTTACTCCTGTTGCTGATCTGGCCTCAAAGCTCGTTCGCAGCAGTTGAATTGCTGATGTTCGAGCAGGATGCCTGTCCCTGGTGTGAGGCGTGGCGGCGCGAGGTGGGCGTGGTGTACGACAAGACGCCGGAGGGCAGGTTGGCTCCTCTTGTGGTTCTGGATATTGCCGACCCGCTGCCGGAGAAGTATTCTCTTGACTATAACATAGTGTATACACCCACTTTTGTTGTTGTCGAAGATGGTTCCGAGGTTGGGCGCATAGAAGGGTATCCAGGAGAGGGGTTTTTCTGGGCACGATTGGAGAAAATACTTGAGTGACAGGCTGCCTGTTCACTGAATTGCACGCGAATTCTGAAAATCAGATTCAAAAGGACAGCCGCGAAACAATATACAAAAACAACTTGAATCTACAGCAAAAATATACATAGATACATGTTCGAAGTGGAATATGTCGGAGGGACTTGGTTTGCTTGTACGCCTGTTCGGTTTTTTGTTGGTCACTGTGTTCGCAGGACATTCAGCGTTGGCAGACACCCACCCCACACTTGAGGCCGCCGATATTGAGTTGGGGGAATATCTTTCTTCCGGCTGTACTTCATGCCACCTCATTTCAGGCGAGCAGAGCAATATTCCGAGCATTGTGGGATGGGAGTTGGAGGGGTTCATTTATGTGCTTGAGGCTTACCGGAGCGGGGAACTGGAAAACGAGGTGATGCAGAACATCGCGCTTTCGCTGGACGATGAGGAAATCCTTTCACTGGCCGCCTATTTTTTTACTGTGGGAAGGGACCAAGAAACCGAATAATTTGACACTAAAAAAACCAAGGAGGGTAAATTGGTTAAAATTACACGCAGAAAGTTCGCAAAAATCGCCGGTGCTTCGGTTGCTGCGGGCGCAGTTGCCATGCCGGGTGTTTTGCGCGCGGCAGTGCCTAAAGTAGTCGTGATTGGGGGTGGCGCCGGTGGCGCGACCGCGGCGCGCTATATCGCCAAGGACTCAGATGGCGGTATTGAAGTCACGCTCATTGAGCCCACAAAAAAATACTATACCTGCTTCTTTTCCAACCTCTATCTGGGCGGGGTGCGCGATTATGAATCCATCGGACATACCTATGACAAGCTCGCCTATGACTATGGCGTCAACGTCGTGCACGACTGGGCCGTTGGTGTGGACCGGGACGCAAAAATGGTCGCCCTTTCCTCGGGTGCCAAAGTGCCCTACGACCGGCTGATTGTTTCCCCGGGCATCGACTTCCGTTACGATTCCGTGCCCGGCTATTCGGTGGAATCGACCAATGCCATGCCTCACGCCTGGAAGTCGGGCAGCCAGGTGCAATTGCTCAAGGCACAGGTGGAGAACATGAAAGAGGGTGGAACCTTTGTCATGGTGCCACCGCCCAATCCATTCAGATGTCCCCCGGGACCCTATGAGCGGATTTCCATGGTCGCCAAGATACTCAAGGAAAGAAATCCCACAGCCAGCATATTGATACTGGACACCAAGGAGGGATTTTCCAAGCAGGGACTGTTTCAGGAGGGCTGGGACCGCCACTACAGCGGCATGATTGAATGGCTGCCGCCCTCAATTCACGGAGGCATCAAGGCTGTCGACCACAGGGCGATGACCATTGAGACGGATTTTGATACGTTCAGCGCCGATGCGGCCTGTGTCATCCCGGCCCAGAAGGCGGGCGAGATTGCTTCCCTTGCCGGACTGACCAACGATTCGGGCTGGTGCCCCATCGTTCCGGCGACCATGCAGTCGGCCATGGACGAGAACATCCATGTAATCGGCGATGCCTCGGTGGCAACTTCCATGCCCAAGTCCGGCTTCTCCGCCAACTCCCAGGCCAAGGTTGCAGCCATGGCGGTCAGGAACGCTTTGACCGGCTCAAGGATGTTCGACGCCAAATTCGCCAATACCTGCTGGAGCCTGATTGCCGATAATGACGGGGTCAAGGTGGGTGCGGCCTATGAAGCGGGTCCCGAAAAGATTGACGTGACCTCCAACTTCATCTCCCAGACGGGCGAGGATTCGGCAACCCGCAAGGCCACTTATGAAGAGTCCCTTGGCTGGTATGACGCCATTTCGGCCGACATGTTTGGATAAAGACAAACTCTTGCACGAAACGGGAAAGGGCCGCTGGTTTGAGCGGCCCTTTTTTGTGGCTGTCATTGAAGGTTTTGTCAGGCAAAATGCTCCATCGCCTTGATGCCGATGACGCCCCCGGCAACAATGGCCAGGGTCGCCAGAATTGAACCCATGGCCAGCGTTGAAATGCCGGTAAGCCCCTGGCCAACGGTACAGCCAAGGGCCAGCACGCCGCCAACCCCCATCAGCGCAGCCCCGGAAAGGTTGCGCAATGTGTCCGAGGTGTTGGCAAAGGTGGTCAGGCTGAAGCTTTTTGTGCTCAAGGCCCCTAAAAACCCGCCGAGCAGAGCCCCTGCCAGCGTGACAATGCCAAATCCGGGCGCGCCAAGGGCGGTTGCGCGCATGAGATATTCCAGCGTGTCGCCGGTGGGGCGCACAAAACTCAAAGAGATGGGTGGAACCGGCACGGTGGCAAAGTCATCATAGGCCAGCCCCATCAAAAACCAGCCCGCAACCACACACAGTCCAATAACGATGCCGGCGACCAGATGGGAGGCGGAGGCACGGAAGTCCTTGTCCCTGAAGGTATAAAACAGCAGGGCCGCAACAGCCATGGCGGCCACGACAACGCTGGCCGCCACAGGTGACATTCCGGTGAGTTTTGAAACCAGTTCGCCCGTGCCCTGGGTTTGCAGGCCATAGCGGGTGAGGTCCGCGCTCAGGGGGCCGAAAATGATGAGCCGGAGCGGGCCAAGCAGGCCGCCAATGGTCATGAACGCAAACAGGCCGGTGACGATGAGGACGATGAGGGAGCGCAAATCCCCGCCTCCGGCACGCACCAGATTTTTGCTCAGACATCCTCCGGCGAGAACCATGCCAACGCCAAACATCAGCCCCCCGGCAATGGCCGCGGCCCAGCCGAAATTGGGGGTCATATACATGGTGTCGGCGCTGTTCATAACCCCCAGATATTGCAGGGCAGCAACCCCGACAATGGCAACGGCTATGGCCAGCATCCAGGAGCGGAAACGCCGGTAGTCTCCAAAGGAGAGCAGGTCTGAAATAGAACCCATGGTGCAAAAGTTGGTTCTGAAAACAACAAACCCGAATACAAGTCCAATAACAAGCCCGCCCCAGCCCACATAAAGTTCGGGTGAAGCGATTACAATTTCTTTCCAGGCTTCAATCATTACTGTTATCCCTCCGCATGAGCTCAAACCGACATATTCCTAAAGCTACATGTTTAACACAACAAGTTCACCTAAAAAATGCGAAGAACGCATAGGAAACTCACTGCCGCTCAGGCTGCACACCGCTTCAAAACAAGCCGGAATATGAAAGTTCGGGGGTGAATTTCACGGGGTTGAGCTTTCAGGGTGAAAGGGGCTAAACTTGGCCCGAGGGGCTTTGGTTTGGAGGGCAATCTTCGTGAAAAAATTTCTTTTGGTTCTGGCATTGTTGCTGGTGCCGGGTGTGGCGCTTGCCTGCCCGCAGGTAAATCTGAACGGCGTTCAACTGCAATATTCCGGCGGCGAGCTTTGGGAGGCCAAATATTTTGATGTGGTTGCCGGTGGCACCGAAAATCTGTCAAAATGTAACATCCGCACCGGAACCGGTGAGCGGGCCGTGGGTTGGGTGGCGCCGGCGCCGGACTTTGAAATGTATTTCACCGGTGGCAATTATTCGCTTGAGTTCCGGGTGGTAGGTGCACCGGGGTGCGATACGGTACTGCTGATAAACACCGCCAATTCCAACTGGTATTTTGACGATGATGATTTTGGCGATGGCGATGCCAAAATCCGCCTGACCCGGCCTTCGGAAGGATGGTATGATATCTGGATTGGCACCTATGACCCGGGAAACTGCAATTCGCGCCTTATTCTGGAAACGTTCTGATTGCCCCTGAATGAGCCCGTGGTCCGGTACGAGAATCCGTACCGATCCCGGTGCGCTCATCTTATGCTTGGGGGATGCTGAATTTCTCTCCGAAACGGGAGTAGTAGGCCACAAGGTTTTTGTGGGAGAGCACTTCTGTTTTGATGCTGTCTTCCAGTGGAGGCACGAGGGTGGTCGTCAGCATCGCATAAAGAGTTGCGTCGATCGAGGTTGGCGTCTCTCCGAAGAAAAACTGCTTGTCGCCAAGAAATTCGGCCAGTGCGTGGATGTCGGCGCGCCCGAAGGCGTGGATCTGTTCTGGCGTGTGACGGCCCATGCCGTGACCGTCGAGCGCGGCGCGTATCTTGTTCTGCACCATCCTGAACACCAGCCGACGCAACGGGGCAGGGACCGCGCCAAAAAAGGCTTCGCGTATACTCTCCGGGTGTTCAATCCAGCGACCATAGACAGCTACCCAGTAAAGATGGTCCTCCATCAGACAGCGAAAAGCCTGGGCTATGGCAAGATCGTCTGCCCTGAGTGAGCCGTCAAAATCTATGCCATGATGATCCTGTAGGTGAGCCTGAATATGCGCCGTGTCAGGAACCCGCAGCGGGCCGTCAAGCAATACCGGAAGTTTCTTTCGCGGAGCCTTGCGCGGGTCGGCGTTTTCAATTGCATAGTCCAGCCCGCTCATCTGCATCAGAGCGATGGCCTTCATGGAAAATGGGCTGGGGCTTCTAAGGCCGAACGAGGGCGGGAAAACCAGTAATTTCAGCATGTTTTTCTCAGGTTTTTTCGGATGGACCGCTTAAGGCAAACAATGCAACCGCTGCGGCGTTGGAGACATTCAGACTTTTTATGGGGCCGGGCATATCAAGGGCCAGTATCTGGTCGCAGAGCTGGCGGGGTTTGCGGCGCAGGCCCTTGCCCTCGGCTCCCAGAACCAGCGCGATGTCTTTTTGGCCCATGGGCTGGCTCAGAGCCATATCAGCCTCTGAATCAAGTCCGATGCACCAGACGGCCTGTTTTTTCAGGGTCTTGATGGCTTCGCCCAGATTGTTGACCTCGATATAGGGCACAAGGTCGAGTGCGCCCGAGGCGGATTTGGCCAGGACTCCGGTCTCGCGCGGGGCGTGGCGGGCAGTGGTGATGACCGCATCGGCACCAAAGGCGCAAGCTGTGCGCAAAATCGCGCCCACATTATGGGGGTCGGTAATCTGGTCGAGGATGACAATCAGCCGATGGCTGTTCAGGGAGCCTAGCTGGGGACGGGGCAGGGGCATGACTTCGAGCACCAGCCCCTGATGCACCGCTTCAGCGCCAACCATCCTGTCCAGTTCACCGGGGGAGCGCTGCGCGATTTTGAGGGTGCCGGTGTCCGTGTGCTCGCGCAGGCGGCTCAGGGCATTGGGCGTTGCCAACAGAGCCGTTTTTGTACGGTTCGGGTTCTCAACGGCTGCGCGCACCGCATGGGTGCCATAGATAAAATGGCTTGGAGTGTCCCGGGGCTTAAGGTTGCGGGCAGAACGCCTGCCGGAAAGGTTGCGCCCTCTCTGGTGGGGCTTTGGTTTTTCTTTCATGGTTCAGATGCCTAAATGCTTCGCCCGGGCGCGACAAGGGTTTTGGTGCAACCGCGGGGAGCGAACCTCACTCTCTCACGGTTTTTGCTCAACTTATGTGTTGACACTTTGCCATGCACTTAGCATAAACCGCCGGACGGATTTGCCAGCCTTGGCAGGCCTGTTTTGTGATTGCATGAAGATGTGATTGCCGGAGGGGTGGGAGAGTGGTTAAATCCACCAGACTGTAAATCTGGCCGCTTAGCGTACGTTGGTTCGAATCCAACCCCCTCCACCACTATGTCGCTCGCGCCAGCGTGCTTGCACGCGGCTCCGCGGGGGCGGCCAAAAGTGGCCGGGGCTGCGGTCGCAGCCCCTGGTTGAGGTTCGAGGTTATCCCTCTCACCTCCACCACTGGCCAATATCAAGCGGGTGTAGCTCAATGGTAGAGCAGCAGCCTTCCAAGCTGAATACGAGGGTTCGATTCCCTTCACCCGCTCCATTTTTCTTGGCGATTATTACCCATCGGATTTCGTGAACGCGCCCGCTTTCCCGATTGGTTCCCCTCGCCGCAGTGGGTCATGTTCCCTTCCGCCATTTGCGCGACTTGCGGAAACATTCGACACCGGGGGCGGTTGCGGCATATGATTTTTCCTCAGGACATGCCGACTCGAAAGGTAGTGAGGGAGACAGTTATGAATGCGCCGGACCCGGAGAAAAAAATCAAGAACTCAGCCTATGAAAAAGAGCTGGCTCGCCTGCAGATTGAACTGGTCAAAATGCAGGAGTGGATAAAGCACGAAGGCCTCAAAGTCGTTGTGATTTTCGAAGGTCGCGACGCCGCCGGCAAAGGGGGCACGATCAAGCGCATTACCGAGCCGCTCAATCCGCGCATATGCCGGGTTGTTGCGCTGCCTGCACCCACCGAACGCGAACAAGGTCAATGGTATTTCCAGCGCTATGTCGCCCATCTGCCCACGAAT
>DROE01000316.1 GCA_011322005.1 Devosia sp. | reverse complement strand
TCTGCATAACTGCTTCTCCTGTTCTCTTTGAAGTTGAGCAACAAACGATCTCGCGACCAAGTTTGCCCCCTTGAAAAGGCGAGCCTTGTAGCGCCGCGGTCGCCGGATCATCCCGGCCGACGCCCCAGATGTAGGTTGCACAGTTAACGGTTTCAAGAGGCCGGAACCCGCCAAATCTCACCACACGAAATGAACGACAGGTGAATGCTCCGGCGGGCTTGGGTTCAGGAGCGGCCTGCTAGGGAACTGCCAGTGTGAGGTAAACAGGCGCCCCAAAGGTGCTCTTGTCCCGCACAGAGCTGGCACCCCATCACCCGCCCCCCGCATGGGTGCTGCCAGACAGCAATGGTCGGCGCATGCCACCCCCAGGTTGAAGGCCATGAGCCTGATGCTTGCAACGGTATTGCGCCGGCCTGTATTTTCGCCGGGCAAATTCATCCCCTTCTCGCCGGTTTTTATCGCCAGGTCAGCTTGCCTGTGCTACCTGCTTGTTTTATGGCGTGTCGTCCCCGGGATTGTAGAGAATCGGAGTAAGTCATGACGGCGAAAGTTGACCCGGGCGGTCCCGGTTTTTGTGTTGTCCCCTCAAATCCCATGCCTGAGGGTGGCCAGGCGGGCTATTTCAGAACCGCCGACAATGTGCAACTGCGCTATGGCATCTGGCCCAAGACCTCCGGCTCCAGCAAGGGTACCATCTGTCTGGTGCAGGGGCGCACGGAGTTTATTGAAAAATATTTCGAAACCATCGCTGACTTTCAGGAACGCGGCTTTCAGGTGGCAACCTTTGACTGGCGCGGTCAGGGTGGCTCCGAACGCCTTATCGGCAATCCGCTTCTGGGTCATGTGGAAAACTTCGAGGACTACTGGATAGATCTGCATTCTTTCCACTCCCAGATTTTGCTGCCCGACTGCCCTCCCCCATTCAATCTTGTGGGCCATTCCATGGGCGCATTTGTCGCGCTTCTGGCCACTGCCCGCGACCGGTTGATGTTTGACCGGCTTTTTCTGTCCGCACCGATGATTTCCATTGGCGGCCTGCCCCTGTCCATGTCAGCGACGGCCGCCATGCTCGAAGGACTTTGTTTTTTTGGCCTGGGCCAAATCCCCCTTCCCGGTCGCAAGGACGTGACCCCCACTTCCGAGACCTTCCCCGGCAACCCCATAACCTCAGATTTTACCCGTTACATGCGCATGGCAGATGTGTTGGCCGCCCGCCCGGAACTGGAGGTGGCAATCCCCACCCTGCGCTGGACGGCGGCTGCGGCGCGCGCCATGGCCGGGGCTGCCGCCGATGATTTCCCCGACCGCATCAAGACCCCGGTTCTGATGCTGGCCGCCGCACGCGAGGAGGTCGTCTCAACCCCGGCAATCGAGCATCTGGGCCTGCGCATGCGCTCGGGCCGCCACGTGGTGATCGCCAGGGCCCGCCATGAACTGTTTATGGAAACGGATGAAATCCGCTCACAAGTGTTTGCCGCCTTTGACGCCTTTATCACCGAGCAAACCCCGATTTAGAATACCTCCGGGCTATTTCGAGCCCATAATGTCCAAGGCCTGCCGGTGCAGTTCCGGCGTTGCGGCGGCGATAATGTCCCCCCCGCCATCAGGCACGCCACCCTCAAAGGTGGTGACCCTGCCCCCCGCATATTCGATGATGGGGATCAGCGCCGCAATATCATAAATGTTCAGCCCCGGCTCGACCACCAGATCAATGTGACCGGCGGCCAGCAGGCAATAGGCATAACAATCGCACCCGTAACGCGACAGGCGAACCTTGTTTTCCAGCCCGTCAAAAGCAGCGCGCTGAGGCCTGGAAAAAAGCGCCGGCGTCGTGGTGAACAAGATTGCATCCGCAAGCTTTTGCACGCCGGAAACGGATAGCCTGCTTTTTTCATTATCCCAAAGACGGGTCGATGCGCCCGCGAGCCCAAGATAGATCTCTCCGGTAAACGGCTGGCTCATCAATCCGCCAATAGCCCTGCCCTTGTGAGTGAGCCCGATAAGGGTTCCCCAGACGGGAACACCTGAAATAAAGGCGCGGGTGCCATCTATAGGGTCGATAATCCACGAAAATGGACTGTCAGAGGTTTTGTCGGGATACTCTTCACCAACAATTCCATGTTCTGGAAACTCCCTTTCAACGATCTCCCTTATCGCCAGTTCCGCATCCCTGTCCGCTCTGGTGACCGGATCAAAACCTTGATCCTCCTTGTTATCCACTACCGCCCCGGAGCGAAAGACGGGAAGAGTGATCTCGCCAGCTGCCCGGGCAGCCTCCAGCAGAGTGGATCGGACCGCTTCAATATCCAGATTTTCAGGCAGATTTTTTTCGTGCGACATAATAGTGATGTTCTTATCAAATTTCTTAAGAGCCCCCCGGATGCCTTCCAAGGGCGCCCGTACAGCCGCCAAACATTTTATGACATATTTTGACATTTATTGTTCGCAAACAAGTTTTAGGGCTTGTTTGTTTGGACAAATCAGTTCACACGCAAACGGTTGCACATCTCGGCGGACCTTTGTAAGTGTCGTATTCGCCAGCGTTTCCTCCCTGAACTGGGGCCGCTTCGGCGGCCCGATTTTTTCCTCGTGCTGATCATCAGCGTTGGCCTTGCGGCTTAGGGTCAGGCCGCAAAGAGCCGCCCGGAGCCTTTGCGCTGCGCCCGCGCAAGCCGGAGTATGGCCCCGGGCAACCATGCGAATGCAAACAAGAATGGCTCCGTCCAACGATGAACCGCCAAGGGCCGGCCTATTCCGCCGCAACGCTTTGCTCGCCCAGTGCGCGCGTGTCCAACTCCATCAGCGCCCGGGTCAGCCTGTTGGCAACATTCTTTATTTTCTCTAGGCCGGAGTGGGCCACACGGGTCGCCTCGTTCATGTAAAGGTGGCGGCTGATTTCGATTTGCAGCGCATGCACACCATATTCCGGCCTGCCGTAGGACCGGGTGACGAAGCCGCCCGCATAGGGCCGGTTGCGCGCGACCCGA